>NZ_JAEEGC010000206.1 GCF_019207025.1 Clostridium thailandense
GCTGGGGATAGTTTTTAATCACATTTAATTGTTATATGTATAATTCAACCTTATATAAAGTCTATTTTATTAAATCTTGAAACTCTTTTGATTCTTTTACTGGATTAAAGTCTGCTTCTTCACTAGCATTCTTTTTAATCTCTGGTGCCATGTCTATAGCTATTTTCAAATATTTTGTAGTATTGGCCACATCTCCTCTTCTTCCATATATGCTAGCCTTACCATAATAACTCCATACATAATTCTCAACTTCTAAGTCTTTATCATACCAACTTAAGGCATCATCATAATTTCCATTTAGCTCATATGCTAAAGCTTTATTAAATCTTCCATATCCGAAGTCTGGTTTTAACTGAAGTGATTTATCTATGTTTTTCATTCCTTCTTCATAGTTACCACTATAGCATAATGCGATTCCTTTTATATTATATGCCTTATAAAAGTTCTCATCTTCCTTTATAATATCATTTGCTATATTTATAGTGTCCTTGTACTTCTTGTCACTAAAAAGTTTTGAACTTTGTTCATATTTTTCTTCTAATCTTTTATTTTTTTCTTCTTGAATCTTTTTTGCTTCAACATTTGCATCTTGTTTATTTTCATCTTTTGTTATAATTGTTGTTTGATTATTTGACTTAGAAATATTCTGCTTTTCTATGATACTTTTAGCATCATTTCTATTGTCTAGATATGCTTTATAAACCAGTCCTACTGCTATCATGCTTAAGACGCAAAATATTATTAACCTAGTTCTTAGTGAGAATTTCTCATATGGATTAAAAGCCAACCTGTTTCACCATCCTATATTACGTTAGTTTCAAAATACTCCTCATACTTATCTTTTATAAACTTCTTTACTTCATTTTCACTGTGACTTCTGTTTCTTACACATATTTGCGCATAGTTATCACAAATGTAACACTTTCTACTACCCATTCCAAAATCTTTTCTGCTTAAGCCTTGTTTATTTTCATTATATACATCTATATCAACAAATCTTCCTAAATGATGATTTTCTTCTATATTGATGGCCTTTCTTTTAATACTATCTTCTAATTCATCAACAACTATTGTTAATATAGGCCCTTCTGCATTTATGTCAAAGTTTCTATATAATATCTTATTATTGAATACATTAATGATAACATTACACAAGACTCCAGCTATTCCTATTGATATGTAATTATTTTTAATTATACCCGGATAATTAATTCTCATACAAATAAGACAAGAGTGGTACTTCTCTATCAACTCTTCTTGCCTGAATACTCTTTTTTCTCTTTCAATCAGTATATCTTCAGGCATATATTTTTTTCTATATTTATGTACATATCTATTAAACTCTTCTATGTCTATAGAAGAGTTTATATTTTCTAATATATCTTTTATTATATTATTTTCATCTATTGATTGTATATAGTTTTTTTTCATGATTAATGTGGAGAATTGCTTTTCTTTATTCTCTCAATAATCTCCTTTCCATCATAGGAACTCAAAAATTCCCATGTCGCTTTTGGAACAATGTTTTTCACTTCTTCTATTCTGTTATCCTTAATAAGAGTTCTAACTTCTGACGCACTTATATATTTTTCATCATGTTTTTTTCTTTCTATTTCAATAAGTTCTACATTGTATTTAGGCATAGTTTCCTTTAGAGTTTGGTTATAAGTATTAGTAATATCGCAATAAGGTTCATGACCTACAAATCTTTTTACTATATTGAACTTACTGCAAAAGTACTCTCCAAATATTCCACAGTCTATACTTTCATAAGCCTTTAATTTTTCATCTTCTTTCCTTATAAAGTATGAAGGAAATGTAATAGAAGATATAATATATTCTCCTCCTGGAATTACTATCACATTGCTCAAATCTTTAACAGCTTCTTTTACAATGGAATACCTATATTTAAAGGGGAAAAGCGATTTATCCTCTTCTACTATAAATACTAATACCTGTTCGCAGCTTCTAGATGCTTGCTCAATTAGATACCTATGGCCTTCTGTGAAAGGATTGCAATTCATTACTAATGCTCCTTTCGGTGTAGTAGTATCTATACCATATTTTAACGCCATGTCATCTAACGATTTATTTATATCATATATACCGTATTCTAATAGCGCTGCATCCTTAACCTTAAATATGGGTTTAAAGTTAAGGGAAGTAAAAATTTTTACTTTATCTGGTTTTGTAAATATAAAACTGTGAAAAATCCCTTCTTCAAAAAGCTTATCGATTAGATTAGATATAAGAGAAGAAGTTACATTTTCTCCTCTTATATCTTCTGAAACTGCAAAGCATTTAAAAACATTCTTTGCCTTAGAGCAAGTAGCTTGAATATTGTTTTTTAAATCTCTCAGAACAATAGTATAGTCTACATCTCTATCCAAAGTCAGTTCAAACTTCTCTAAAAACTTACATACCTCATCTTTTTCATATTCGTCCTTTAAGTTTATTCTTTGGAGTGTTAAATCAAACATATCTTTTCCCCTCCAGTTAAGGTACAAAAAAGTTATTTTTATATATTAAACTGATGGTCTTCTGACCACATCTATAACAGTTCCATCTCTATATTCTACTATAGCTACAACCTCATCCGATGTTTTTATAGGCTCTGGCTTTCCAGTCATCTTTTCTGCTAATTCTTTTAATTGGTTTATAGTCATAATAGGTAGATTGGTATTGCTCAATTTATCTATCAAGTCTTTTCTACCTGGGTTTACAGCTATGCCTCTTTCTGTAACAACTACGTCAATACTTTCACCTGGAGTAGTTACTGTGGTAACTCTATCTTTTATAATCGGAAGTCTTCCTTTTATAAGGTTTGTAACTACAATAGCAAGTTTTGCTCCTGCTGCTGTATCACTGTGTCCACCAGAACCTCCCATTATAACTCCATCTGAACCTGTAGTTACATTTACATTAAAATCTGTGTCTATTTCTGTAGCACCAAGTATCATTACATCAAGGTTGTTTACAACAGCTCCCTTATTATGTGGATTTCCATACATGGAACCAGACATACCTTGGTGGTTAGGATTGTTTCTGTATGATTCAACTGCATCTAAATCGAAGCACTGAACATCAAATAGGTTTCTGAATAATCCTTCTTTTAGCATATCCACAATATATCCTGTTATTCCACCTGCTGCAAAACTTCCTACTACGCCCTTATTTTTCATTACTTCTTTAAGTTCTGCTGCAACAGCAAGAGAAGTTCCACCTGCTCCTGTTTGGAAGGATAGTCCATCCTTAACAAGTCCTGAAGCTTCTATAACTTTTGTAGCCATCTTAGCTATTTTAAGTCCCACAGGATCTTTTGTTATTTTGGTTGTACCAGATACAATACCTTTGGGATCTCCTATGGAATCAACTTTAATAACATAATCAACATAAATCTGACTTATTTCTATTGGACACGCTGGATATGGCACTAAATTATCTGTAATAGCCACTACTTTGTCAGCATATTCAGCATCTGCTACTGCATATCCTAGTGATCCACAAGCAGCATTACCATATACACCGTTTATATTTCCATAAGTATCTGCAGTAGGTGCTCCAATAAATGCTATATCTATATGTAGATCTCCACTTTCAATTGCTCTAGGTCTTCCACCATGAGTCATCATAATAGCTGGCTTTTTTAAATATCCTTCTGATATAGCCTTAGCAACAGGACCAGATATATAATTTGCAACTATTCCTGTTACTACCCCATTTTTCATATGTTCGACAAGTGGCTCATGAACTGGGAATATTGAACTTGCAGCAATAGTAATATCTTTTATTCCTCTTTTTGCAATAGCATAAACTACATTATTAAGAACAAAATCTCCATTTCTTAAATGATGATGAAAAGATATAGTTATCCCATCTTTCAAGGCAATTTTATCTAAAACTTCATCAATGCTATTTAATACCTTTTCTTCACCTGGCTTTACACTGCTTACTTTTATGCCTATTTTTTCTTTAACTCCACAGTTTGCAAAAGCGCCTTGAAAAGGCTTTATTTCTTTATAACCTTCTATGTAATCAGGAATCTCTCTTCCTAGTACATTTTTCATGCTAATCCCTCACTTTTTTTCAAAAATTCAAAGCCTAGAACCTATACTAAGGTAATTACTAAATAAGTCCCAACATTTTAGCTAATTCAACAGTTGTTATTGCTCTATTAATTACAGGTGCATCAACCATTTTTCCATCTAAAGAGAATACTCCAAGTCCTTTTTCTTTAGCTTCATCTCTTGCTGCAAGTACTCTTAAAGAGTGCTTGATTTCTTGTTCTGTTGGTGCAAAAACTGAATGTATGGTATCTATTTGTCTAGGGTTTATAGAAGCTTTTCCTGTAAAGCCTACACTCTTGGCTTTAGCAGTATCCTTTGCAAGACCTTCATAATCATTGGTATCAGTAAATGGAGTATCAATAGCATCCACTCTAGTAGCTCTACATGCTGTTGAAACTCTATTCCTTGCATAGAATATTTCTTCTCCTTCTTTAGTTCTTTTTATTCCAAAGTCAGAAGTTAAATCCTCTGCTCCTAATAAAACTGCCACAATTCTCTTTGAGGATTTAATTATGTTATATACATTTTCCAATCCATAGGCAGTTTCTACAATTGGTATAAGTTTTATGTGTCCATTTTCGAACCCTTCTTCACTTTCTATTTTTGAAAGTGTGTTATCTATAGTTTGTATTTGTTCTTCAGTAGCCTTTGGAATCATAAGGCTATCTGGTTTTACTCTTGCTATTGTATCTATATCTTTTGGTCCAAATTCTGTATCAAGTGGATTTACCCTTACAACTAATTCTACATTTGAGTAATCTAAAAATTTGATGGCTTCTCTTACAAGGATTCTAGCACTATCTTTTTCTGTTAAACTTACTGCATCTTCTAAGTCAAGTATTACAGAATCAGCTCCAAGAATTGGCGCATTTTGAAGCATTCCTGGATTATTACCAGGCATAAAAAGCATAGTTCTTCTTAATTTTTTCATTTATATCACCCCGAACTTCAATAAAAATTTACATAGCTCTTTCTATGGCAGTTTGAATTCTTGATTTAATTGTATAATCTAAAGCTCCCTTATCCTGTGCTTTTATGATTATATCTTCCACATTCATTTCTTTGATTTTTTCTAATATAGTACTTTTTATTTGATTTCCAAATTGCTTCATAACTATACTTTCAAGCTGAAGTTCCACTCCACCTTTGTCATTTGGCATAACCATTATCATTATGTCATTAGATTCAAGTGTTCCAGCTTTAGCTACTTTGTTTATCTTCATTTTCAATCCTCCTAATAGCTCTAATCAGAAACCATAAATTGATAATAATCGCTTGTAACTTATTATCAATTTACAGCTAAACTTTATTTTAACGAGTTAAGATACTGTTGCTGTCCCATTTCATAAAGATTGTTTCCTTCTGAATCTATAACTACAACTACTGGTAAATCTTCTACTTCAAGTCTTCTTATTGCTTCTGATCCTAAATCTTCATATGCAACAAGCTCTGCTTTTTTTATAGATTTTCCCATTAAAGCTGCGGCTCCACCTATAGCTGCAAAGTAAACAGCTTTATTTTTCTTCATAGATTCTATTACTTCTTTTGACCTCAATCCTTTTCCAATCATTCCTCTTAAACCTATATTCAAAAGTCTTGGAGCATATGAATCCATTCTATAGCTTGTAGTTGGACCCGCTGATCCTATTGGTTGGCCTGGTTTAGCAGGAGTTGGTCCAACATAATATATAATTGAATCTTCAACATCTATAGGTAGCTTTTCGCCCTTATCTAAAAGTTCTACAAGTCTCTTGTGTGCTGCATCTCTTGCAGTATATATAACCCCTGATATTAAAACACTATCTCCAGCTTTTAACTCTTTAACTTTTTCTTCAGTTAATGGAGTCGTTATTTTCTTTTCCATTACTATCCCTCCAATTTGCCTCATCGCAGCTACGTGCAATTTTCAATATTTCTATCAATGTTTAAGCCTATAATATTATTTCTGAATGTCTTGTAACGTGACAGTTTATATTAACCGCTACAGGTAAACCTGCTATATGTGTTGGATATGTTTCTATATTCAATGCAAGAGCAGTAGTTTTTCCTCCAAACCCTTGTGGTCCTATTCCTATAGCATTAACCTTTTCTAAAAGTTCATTTTCTAAATCGGCATAAAATTTATTGCTATTTCTTTGTGATAAAGGTCTTATAAGAGCCTTCTTTGCTAACATAGCTGCTCTATCGAAAGTTCCACCTATTCCAACGCCTACGACTATTGGTGGACATGGATTTGGTCCGGCTTCCTTTACTACTTTAAGAACAAATTCTTTTACACCTTCTAAACCATCTGCCGGTTTCAACATTTTTAATTGACTCATATTTTCAGATCCAAATCCTTTTGGTGCTACAGTAATTTTCAACTTATCTCCTGGAACAATGTCATAGTATACAACTGCTGGAGTGTTATCTTTTGTGTTAACTCTATCTAAAGGATCTTTTACCACAGATTTTCTTAAGTATCCTTCTTCGTATCCCTGTCTTACTCCTTCATTTATAGCATCCTCTATATTTCCGCCTATTAAGTGAACATCCTGACCTATTTCAACAAATACACAAGCCATTCCAGTATCTTGACAAATAGGTCTATCTTCATTTTTAGCTATCTCTACATTAGTAAGAATTTTATCTAATATTCCTTTTGCCATATCCCATGTTTCATTTTTTGAGGCTTCCTCTATCTTATTCTTAACATCATCTGAAAGATAATAGTTAGCATCTACACATAGTTTTTTTACTGCCTTTGTTATTTCTAATACATTTATCTCTTTCATAATTAAACTTTTCTCCTTTTCCTGAAGTTTAATGTTAAATTTATATATGAAAAGGCAGTTTTAAA
>NZ_JAEEGC010000207.1 GCF_019207025.1 Clostridium thailandense
AGTTCCGCCACTCCAGCACATGTTGTCATCATCAACCACAACATAGACTATTATATATTATACAAACTAAGTTGTCAACTATATTTACTATATTTTTTATTGCATGTCATTATAAAATTAAAAGAGGCTAATTTTAGCCTCTTTATGTCCTTTACTAACTTGAAGTTTTTTTACAGCCTCTTCCTCTTGAATCTTGATGCTTCTTTAAATCTTGAAATCTTTCTTCGCTATCCTTTAAGAATCTTGTCAGCCTATCTTCAAAATTACCTTGGGTTTGCTTTGATTTTTCTTTTTGCCAATCTATTTCCATTGGTCTATAACTTTTCTTTTCTGGAACAGCTTGTTTTATAGATAAACTTATCTTACCATTGTCATCTACTGAGATTACCTTAACTTTAACTTTATCTTTTTCCTTTAAGTAATCTCTTATATTTTTCACATAAGTATCTGAAACCTCAGATATGTGAACCAATCCTGTTTTACCATCAATGTCTACAAATGCTCCAAAATTAGTAATGTTAACTACTGTACCTTCTAGTATGCTTCCTGCCTTTAAGGTCATATTAAAAAGACTCCTCCTTAAACAAAAATAATGTTTATATAAATTTAAAATTAAAAACTAGAAATTAATTTTTTGTATCTATTACAGGAGTTTCGCCTTTTTTTATAAGACCTAGCCTTTCTCGTGCCAGCTTCTCTATATACATGTCCGATTTAGACATTTTAACTTCGTCCTGTAATTTTCGATTTTTTTCCTTAGCCTTTTGTTCTTCTATTTTTTTATCAGCTATTTGATTTTTTATATTACGCATAGTTATCTGCTGACTAACAAATATATAACAAACATAAGATACTATCAAAACAAAAATTACGCTTTTTCCTTTGATTTTTTTATTCATAATATAATCACCAAATTCCTCTGAAGGGACTAAATATTTAACGTTATAAATACATTGTAATTTGATTTTCAATTTTCTTCAAGTTATTTTTTTAATTTCTTTTATTTTTTCTCTTAATTAAACATAACAATAACTGAAAAGGATATAATATGGTATTTATACTTATTCTAAAAGATTTGCCTAAAAACTTCAGAACTTTATATTGTGAACTTATGAAAATCTTACTTGCTAATTTCATGTACAAGTATATACCTATAATAATCCACATATACAGATACATTCCTATATACGCATAGTTAGTATATAATAAAAATATAAATACTACAACTGCAGTAAGTATCCAAAATAAGGTATCTTCTATGAAAGCTATAATTTTACTAGGATTGTTACCTCCTCTTATTAATCTATAAAAGTCAAACATTATTCCTGTTATTATTCCCGAAACAAGGCTAAACACTATAAGTCCAAATTGCTGATTTATTGAAATCACCATAATAAAACCTATTTAAACAACCGAGATATTATACTTGCCTTTTGTTTTTTAATTTCACTGTTCGTATAAATACAAGAATTTATAGTTCCTATAATTATTACATCTCCATTTTGCACATCTAACTTATTCATTTTTAGCCCTTGTCCTTTTATATTAAGAGTTCCGAGATTTGTATTTAAAACTATTTGTTCCTCATCAAAACTTATTACCTCTACAACACCATTTAATACTAACCTTTTTCTATTTTCAACACTTAATAAACTCTTTTTTTCTTCTATCTTTATTTCTTTTTTTTCCATAACATCCCCTCCACCTGTAACTAATATATGATTAATTACACATGGATATTACTAACCTAATATAGAATAATTAAGTTTGGTCTGTTAATACCTATATAGATATCCAAAACAGACACTTAACTGATTTATTCCTCGTCCTCTTTTCCTTCTATAATTTCATACATTCCTTGAGCATTTTCTTTTCTAACATGTTCAGCTATATTAATTATTTTAGCCTTTAAGGACCTAGCAGCATACTGTATTTCTATGATATCTCCCTCTTTAACTTCAGTACCAGCCTTAGCTATTTTGCCATTTATACTAACTCTTCCCCCTTCACAAGCTTCTTTTGCTACAGTTCTTCTTTTTATTATCCTTGATACTTTAAGATATTTATCTAATCTCATAATATATACTCCCTTACTAAAACAAAAAACCTAGATTTTCACCCAGGTTTTTCAAACTGATTATTTGTTAACTTTATCTTTAAATTCTTTGCCAGCTTTAAATACTGGAACTATTGATTCTGGTATAGTTATTTCTTCTTTTGTTCTTGGATTTCTGCCTACTCTTGCAGCTCTTTTTCTTGTTTCAAATGTTCCAAATCCAACTAGCTGAACTTTTTCTCCTTTTTCAAGTGTTTCTTCAACACTTTCTATAAATCCTTTTAAAGCTGCCTCTGCATCCTTCTTAGTTATTTTTGACTTTTCTGCTATGCTTGTTATTAATTCTGACTTATTCACCTTTTTTACCTCCTTAAATATCGAGTATGCTTATTAAATGGCATACTAGCATATTCTTCACTAATTTTAAAAATCCTTCTTTTTTAGATTATTTTTGCATATAAAATTTAAATTATTTGTTTTTAGCCTCCTCCCAAAGCATATCCATTTGTTCTAATGTCATATTTGTCATATCAACACCTTTAGATTTTGCTATTTCTTCTATATATGCAAAACGTTTTATAAATTTCTCTATAGTATAATTTAATGCAAATTCAGGGTCAATGTCAAGGAATCTTGCAACATTTACGGAAGCAAATATCAAATCTCCTATTTCTTCTACTATTTTTGCCATTTCCTTGCTTTTATATACATCCTTAACTTCATAATATTCTTCTAAAACCTTATCTAAGGCATCTTCAATTTTATCCCAATCAAATCCAACCTTGGCAGCTTTTTTTTGAACTTTTTCAGCCCTCATCAGAGCGGGCAAATTCTTAGCCACATGTTTAAGTTCATCTGTATAGCTTTGAAGTCCTTGTTCTTTTTTCTTTATTTTATCCCAGTTTACCAATACCTGATCAGAAGTGTCAACATTTATATTACCAAACACATGAGGATGTCTTGTTATCATTTTTGTACATACCTTTTCAATTACATCATTTATATTGAAAAATCCATCCTCTCTACCTATCTGTGCATGAAAAACTACTTGTAATAGAACATCTCCTAACTCCTCTGATAATTTATCATCATCCTTTTCATCTATGGCCTCTAATACCTCATAACTCTCTTCTATTAAGTATCGTTTTAAACTTTCATGAGTTTGTTCTTTATCCCAAGGGCACCCATCACTATCTCTTAATTTTTCCATTATATCCAACAAATCACGAAAATCTTTTGTGCTATCTAAATCTCTTAGAATATAAATTGATGTTAGATAATCAATATCCTCTTGTCTATCTAGTTCATACAGTGGTATTTTTCGTATACTCTCTAACCCTTTTACTCCAGCTGCCCTAACAAAATATATCTCACAATCATCTTTATAATAGTCCATTAGACCAAGTTTTACTTCTGAAGCAATAAATTTATCATATACTTGAGTTATAATAGTACCTACTCTCTTATCTAAAATCTGATTTTTTATATCAAAAGCATCTATTATTTTTACCCCTTCTATAGGGTCTATTTTTAAGCTTTCCATAAGTGCATCTATAAAACTAACTGCAGGAATAATTTCAGTTTCTATATGTTTTTTTTCACAAAGGTCTAATAGTATATTTACTGACCTTTCTGCAACTAGCGGGTGTCCTGGCACAGCATAGACTATATTCTTAAATTCTTCACATCTTTTTATTAAGTCATCTGCTATAGCTTTATATACTTGCTCAAAGCTTTCTCCTTCTTCATATTTGTTATCATAACTTTCAAATTTTATATTTTTATTTTTTAAGTATTCTACAGTTGGATGCTTCTCTGTTCTTAAATAAATTTTAGGTGAGTTATTTAAGGTTTCTAAGGCTCCAATAGTAAGAGCTTCTTTAGCACCTGGTCCTAATCCAATTATCTTTATCATGCACGTTCTCCCCTTTGCTTCTTAAAAAGCTTCTTCTTGACATAACTATATTCAAATATTTTAAATAAAACTACTAATATGCCGTATATAAGCATACCAAGCATTATAGACAAAATACAGGCTATTTTGCTACTTATGGTATAATTATAGACATTCATATAAATAATTACAACAGCTATTATCATTAAAATTGATGCAAACGCTGGTTTTATGAATATATCTGAAACTTTTATTTTGACTTTTAACTTTCTAGTTAAAAATAGCATATTTAGCGAAGATGAAACTATATAGCCGCCTATACTGCCTATTACAGCTCCATAAATATTTATGCTTGGTATTGGAACCATTAAGAGTGTTATAACTATCTTTACAATGCACCCTAAACCTAGAATAATTACAGGTGCAATATAGTACCCTGCTCCTTGTAATATAGCCGTAGAAGTTTGTGCAATTATTATAAATGGTATAGATAAAGCAGAATATTGTAATATATCAAATCCTGCTGACTGTCCTGGAAATATTAAATCCAAAATAGGCCGAGCAAGGCAAAACAATCCAACACAAGATGGAAGTGCAATGACCATAGAAAATTTCATAGCCAATCCTACCTTATTGTTAACCTCAGATTTTCTATTTAATACATGTGATTCTGCAATTATAGGCACTAATGAAGCACATAATGCTGCTGATAGTGTAAGTGGAACATTTATCATAATTGAAGCTTTTCCTGTAAGTTGTCCATATACTATTGTACATTGTTTATAAGTAAATCCTGCTTCTAATAATTTCTGAGGAACTAAAGCTGAATCTATTAAACTCATTATGCTGCTTACTGCCGCACCTAAAGAAACAGGTATTGCTATATATAATAACTTACCTAGCACATCTGTGTTATCTCTTACTCTTTTAACTTTAAATTCTTTTCTTATATGTAAGTACTTTATTATAAGATAAATTCCTCCAAATAATCCACCTGCTGCTGCCCCTAATGCAGCACCACCAGCAGAATACTCAATTCCCTTAGGCAGGAGTATATAGGCAAGTCCAACTCCCACGATTACCCTTCCTATTTGTTCTATTATCTGTGAAACTGCAGAATAATTCATGTTTTGTAGCCCCTGAAAAAAACCTCTAAATACACTCATTATTGATATGAATATAGGAGCAAAGGCAATAGCTATTAATGAATAGTAAGATTCATTGCCCCACTTTAAAAACTGTATTATAGGTTTTGAAAAAATAAGCAAAAGCGCCGTAAAACCTGTACCTAAAATAACCATGAGCATCATAGCTTTTCTTAATACTAGAATTACGCCTTCTTCATTATGAACAGCATTGCTTTCAGATACCATTTTAGATATCGCTATTGGTATGCCTGATGCCACTGCAATAAAAAACATATATAGTGGGAATGACATCTGATAATAGCCAACACCTTCATCACCAATTAACATTTGTAATGGCCATCTAAAAAATATTCCTAAAAATTTTGCTAATATGCCTGCAATTCCTAAAATGAAAGTTCCTTTAATAAGTGATTGCTTTTTCATAAAAAAATACCCCCGAATCATCTTATGACAAAATCTTTGTCTCAATGTTTTCAATTTAAAATTTATATAACAAATATAATTTTATTTATATGTTTATAATTATTTTAAAAAAGGGGGTATTATTACTTTATAATGAATATTTTTGATACTAGTGTCAATAATTCTCTATAAAGCATAAGCAAGATGGCAGCTATGCTGCCATTTTACTGCTCCATTTGCTTTCCTAAGAAGGACGATGCAGTTTCAGCTAATTTGGCTTCAACATCACTAAATTTTATTCCTTCTTCCTTTGATACTATTGCTACAGCTCCGATTGCATCACCTTCTGCAATTATTGGTGAAATTACTTGTGCTGAATATTTTCCTTCTACTTCCTCATCATCATATAATGATATAGTTTTTTCTTTTCCTTCTCCAAAAGAAACAGATTTTCTTTCTTCTATTATTCTTTCAAGATCACTACTTATTTTCTTTTCCAAGTATTCTTTTTTTGGTGATCCACTTATTGATATTATGCTGTCCTTATCACATATTAAAACTATGTTTCCTATAGTTTGTTGCAAAGATTCCGCATAACCTTTTGAAAAATCACTTAGTTCACCAATTGGAGAATATTTTTTTAGTATAACTCCTCCTTCCCTATCAGTAAAGATTTCTAATGGATCTCCTTCTCTTATCCTAAGGGTTCTCCTTATTTCTTTTGGTATAACAACTCTACCTAAATCGTCTATGCGTCTAACAATACCTGTTGCTTTCATAGATTAATACCTCCTCATATAATATAAATATAAGTTGTATTAATATTATCTTTCTAATTATGAAATTTTATACACAATTGTTACTTAAAGTTGGTAAGCATTTATAAAATTAAAAAATAAA
>NZ_JAEEGC010000208.1 GCF_019207025.1 Clostridium thailandense
AAATATTATTGTAACTAAAAACAGAAGTAATATTCTAAAAAATAGAATATTACTTCTGTTTTTATATTGGTGATATTTTAAATATTTGGTGATAATATTATTAATTTCGGGAAAAGATACAATTGAAGGAAGGAGGAAATAAAAATGAAGAAAAGAAACAAAATTATAAGTTTTATGTTAACTCTATTCTTTGTTTTAGGCATTTTTGCAAATGTTGTAAAAGCTGCACCTAATAAGAAGGAAGAAGGCAGTCCAAAAGAAACGGGGATAAATGTAGATGCTAGTTCTGCCTTGCTTATGGAGCCAAAAAGTGGAAAAATAATTTTTGAAAAGAACTCAAATGAAAAATTGCCACCAGCATCTGTAACAAAAATTATGACTATGCTTTTATCAATGGAAGCAGTAGATTCAGGAAGAATTAAATTGACAGATAAAGTTACTATAAGTGAAAATTCAAAAAAAATGGGCGGAAGTTCTATGCTGCTTGATACTGGAGAAGTGAGAACTGTAGAGGATTTAATTAAAGGCATAGGAATAGCTTCAGGAAACGATGCTGCGGTAGCAATGGCAGAATACTTAGCTGGTAGTGAAGATGCTTTTGTAAAACTTATGAATGAAAGAGCTAGTCAGCTTGGAATGAAGAACACATCATTTAAAAACTGTACAGGATTAAGTGCAGCTGGACATGTAACTACAGCTTATGATATATCACTTATGTCTAGAGAACTTTTAAAGCATCCTACAATATTAAAATACACAGGAACATATATGGAAACAATATCTGAAGGAAGAAAAAGTCCGATAGGATTAGTAAATCATAATAAGCTAGTAAGGTTTTTTAAGGGATGTGATGGATTAAAAACTGGATTTACTGATGAAGCAAAATATTGTATATCAGCAACTGCTACAAGAGATGGTATTAGGATGCTTACAGTAATTATGGGATCTCCTACTTATAAAGTAAGAAATAAAGATGCTAGCATGCTTTTAAACTACGGTTTTTCAAAATTTGAGTGTAAAAAGATTTTGACAAAAGGCTCAGATGTTGAAAAAGTAACACTTAACAAGAATGGCGATAGATTCTTTGTAGCGAAGGCAAAAGAAGATTTAAACATAATAACGGAAAAAGGAAAGGATGCAAAAATTACTAAAAAAATTGTGCTTGATGAAGCTAAAAAAGAGTATAAGATAAATGAAGTAGTTGGGAATTGTGAAGTGTACCAGAATGGAGAACTGGTGGGAAAGGTAAAAATCTATAGCGATAGGAATGTCAAGAGGCCAGGTGTTTTTGAAAACTTAAAAAATAACTTTGTAAAAATTTTAGATAGAGGAGTTTAGTGATTTAGGAGTGAATGATGTTAGGTTGAAGGAGATTTCAATATACATTGTTCACTTTTAATTATAGAATTTACTGTGGATTACATTGTATAATATTTTTAAAGTACTATATAAGTAAAGGGAGAAAAAAATGAATATTTTCAATAGCTTTGATCAAAATCAAATGTATGTTATAAATGCAATAAAATATGTATGTATAAATCATAATATAAAAGCTTATATTGTTGGAGGAGCAGTTCGAGATAGCATACTTGGAGAGAATATAAAAGATATAGATATATGTATAAACGAAAATCCTAAAGTTGTTATAGACGATTTATCAAATATGCAAAAATATGAGTACTATCAACAGTTTCAAACTTCTACAATCAAATTTAATAATGGTATAACTATAGATTTAATAAGGTGTAGAAAGGAAACTTATGAGAGAGATGGAACTCTTCCAGAGATAGAACCATCCAATATAGAAGATGATTTATACAGAAGAGATTTCACGATTAACTCCCTAGCTTATGATATAGTTAACAATAGAATTATTGATTTATATAATGGCATTAAAGATTTAAAAAATAAGCAATTGAAAAAAATTCATATAAACAGTTATATGGAAGATCCAACAAGAGTATTTCGTGGAATTAGATATAGTACAAGATATGGCTTTGAATTATATGATAAAGAAGAAATACAGGAATGTATAAAGTCGAAAATTATCCAAAGCATAAGTTTTGACAGAATAATAAAAGAATTGGACTCAATGTGTAGAGAAAAAAAGTGGATAGAAAACTTTATTTTATGTAATCAATTAGGACTCTTAGAACTTGATAATAAGTATTTAGGTATTAAAAGTCAGCTAGAAAGTTATGATAATATAAATTTAAGAATTTTGAGTGTATTTTATGCCTTGAAAAATGACAAATATATAGATGTTTTTATTAGTAATTCATTTTTAGATAAAGATTTAAAAAAGTCAATGAAATACTATTATTTTACTAGAGATAAAATGATTGACTTGTTGATGAAACCTATGGATAACTATGAAATGTATCAGATATTGAAAAGTCTAGATTTATATGGTTTAATACTCTGTGGGTGGAATAATAAAGTCAGTTATAAAGTAATAAATTATTTTTATAACTTAAAAGATATAAGATTAGATTCAGATGGAAGGTTTTTGAATTCCCTAGGGATAAGTTCAGGAAGAAACATGGGGAAGATATTAAAAAATATACTTAAGTTAAAGTTAAACATGGGTATAAAAGATGATAAAAAATATTTATTATGTAATTTAGGAGAGATAACTAAATGTCTTTGAATATAAAAATAGAAAATTTTGAAGGACCCTTTGATTTATTGCTTCATCTTATCAAAAAGAATAAGATGGACATATATGATATAAAAATACATGAGGTAACAAAGCAATATTTAGATTATGTTCACACCATGGAAGAAATGGACCTTGAAATAACATCAGAATTTATAGTTATTGCTGCTACCCTTATTGAAGTAAAGTCGAAAATGCTTCTTCCTAAATCTAAGTTGGATGAAAGTGCAGCAGATTTGGATGAACAAGATCCTAGAAAAGAATTGGTAGACAAGCTTCTTCAATATAAGAAATTTAAAGCGGCAGCTAAGATATTAAGAGAAAGAGAATTAGGAATGGGAAGAATGTTTGGTAAAAAACCTGAAATTATAGAAGAAAAAAAGAGGCCGCAGTGTATTGAGGAATTGTTAAAAGGAATTACAATGCTTAAATTATATGAAATTTATAATAAGTTAATGGAGGTATATAGAAATAAAATGAATACTTCTAATGTTATAAATAAAGAAATTCCTGTAGACAAGTTTAAAATTGAGGACAAGATGGAATACTTAAGAAACAATATTGAATTTGGTAGAAAAGTACTTTTTTCGGGTATAGCGGAAAAATGTTCTTCAAAAATAGAAGTAGTTGTAACTTTTTTAGCACTTCTAGAGCTTATGAAATTAAAATTTGTAACAGTAATACAAGAAAATAATTTTAAAGAAATTTATGTAGAAAGGATAAATGAGGATGAAGCGGATGAATATTGATCAATTGGAGATAGAAGAGGCTTCAACAAAAAATATTTATTTTTCAATAATAGAATCTTTGTTATTTGTTTCAGGAGAAGCATTAGATATTAAGCAAATAGCTTCTATAATAGAATGTAGTGTAAAATTCACAGAACAATTGCTTGAGGAGATGTCAAAATCATATGATATAGATAGCCGTGGAATAAAAATAATAAACAACAAAGGATTTTATAGTTTAGCTACTAAGTCAGATAACAGCACATATATTGAAAAACTTTTAGGTATTAACTCAAGACAGAGTTTATCACAGGCAGCCCTAGAAACCTTAGCTATTATAGCTTACAAACAGCCTATAACTAGAGTTGAGATAGATGAAATAAGAGGTGTAAAAAGTGATAGGGCTATATACACTCTTGTGGAGAAGGGATTAATTAAGGAAAGTGGAAGGCTAGATGTAATAGGAAGACCTATATTATATGGTACCACTCAAGAATTCTTAAAATATTTTGACTTAGAGAATATTGATCAAATGCCAAATCTTGATAGCTTTGTTGAAGAATTTGTCTCTGAAAATGAAGAAATAAATGACTAACGAAATTAAGAACTTTCTATAAATTAAAAAGTTTACCTATCTGTTAATATAGGTAAACTTTTTAATTTAGGAACATATATAACCGAATTCTTGTGATTAACAACCTGTTGTTTGTTCAGAAGGTGGTGGGGTACAGGAATTTTCTTCATTTTTGTTTTTTTTATCTTTACAACACATATTTTTGAAAAAATCCATTACTTGTGGAATGGAATCCACTAATTTATCATAAGTGTTTTGCTGGTCTAGAGATAATAGTCTTATAGAATCACCTTTTATAACAAGAAATGCTATAGGCTTTACAGTAACTCCTGCACCAGAGCCACCTCCGAAAGGGTAATCAGAACCAGTGCCACCGGCATTTTTACATTCGTATTCACTTCCGCCAGACACAAAACCAAAAGAAACTCTAGATATCGGTATAATTAAGGAGCCATCTTTTGATTCAACAGCATCTCCAACTATTGTATTGACATCTATCATGTCTTTAAGGTTTTCCATAGTGCTTTTTAATAAATTTTCTATAGGATGAGATTCCATATAAAATTCCTCCTTTTACTTATGTATTGGCTAGATTTATTTTTCTACTATTCCGAAGATTCTTATAAATTATACTGGATATATAAATAAATTTAGCTAAATTTATAAAAATTATACTATCGATTTCTAAATTCAAAGCTAATTTATTGAATTCAGGAACTATATTTAATTTTTTGTTTTTTATGTTTATGAAAAGTGACGATAACTTTATTGTAATACAGATAAAGTTAGATAATAATCCAAATACTAATGCTGTGTAAGCTGCATCACTTAGACCATAATGTATATTTATTTTAATGTTTAGGTTAGGCTTAAATTTTATATCTCTTAAGGAATTCAAGATTACTTTTGAAGTATTGGAAACGGCAGGAATCTGGTCTTCCTTATATTTGACATCAATTTTAAATTTTGTTTTCATGTAATTTATCTTATCTGTTATATCAATATTATAAAGAGTAAATTTAAAAGTTTTAATATTATATTCAACTCTAATTTTAATTGGAATTGAGATGAATAAAATCAAAAACAAAATTGGAATCCCTATGTATAAAGCATGCATTAAAAGAGCCTCCTTTTATCCGATGATTACCAGATACAATGCTAGCATCACACTATATGAAAGTGAGTATAACCAAATCATAGATTTGAGATATATGCTTTTCTTTAAAGTGGAAGTAAAGAACGGCTGAGTTCTTGGATTCGTTCGAGTTTTCACTTCATAGTGCATTAATAATTATAACCAACTAAGATATTTATATAACTATTTGGAAAAAATTTAAAGATTAAATTAATAGTTTAAAGAAAAAATATATTTTAAGATGTAATTTTAAAGAAGTCTCTATATCAAAAGCAACGGAGGAAAAATTATGAATATTAGTAAAAAAAATACGCATAGGGTTACATGTTTATTTCTTTTAACTGTCTTTATAGTATTATTATTTACTCCATGTAAAGTGAAAGCCTTGAAGAAAAATAATCCACAAAGTAAGAACATCACAGGTAAAAATATAAATGTAAGTGCTAGGTGTGCTGTGGCCTTAGATAGTAAATCAAAAGTTGTACTTTATGAGAAGAATGCATATGAATTAGTTCCAATGGCAAGTACTACAAAAATTATGACTGCACTGGTTGCCTTAAAATATGGTGATCTAGATAGAAAAATAGAAATATCCAGTAAAGCAGCTAGTATAAAGGGGTCAACTGTAGGATTTAAAAAAGGAGAAAAGATATCAATAAAGGAACTAGTATATGGCTTGATGTTGAGATCTGGAAATGATGCGGCTATAGCTATTGCAGAGGGAATAAGTGGTAGTGTTGAAGAATTTGCAAAACTTATGAATGAATGTGCTGGGGAAATAGGAGTTGTTAATACACATTTTGAAACACCTCACGGGTTGGATAAAGATGAACATTATTCAACAGCATATGATTTAGCGGTAGTTACATCAAAAGCAAAAACAAATGAGTTATTTAATGAAATAGTAAAATCTAAAGATGTAGATGGAAATGCTTTAGGATTTACAAGAAGTTATCATAATATAAATAAAATTTTATGGCAGATGCCTGAAGCAAATGGAGTAAAAACAGGATATACAGGTAAGGCAGGAAAATGTTTAGTTTCTTCAGCAAATATACAAGGAAATGATGTAATAGTAGTAGTGCTAAACTGTACTGAAAGATGGAAAGAAAGTATAAAAATATTTGAATATGTAAATAAAAATTATCAGTTTAAAAAAATGTTTTCAAAAGGAGATGCGGCTGGAGAAATTGCTTTGAAAAAAGGAAATGTAAATTTATTATACGATGAAGATGTAATAATACCTGTGAAAAGTGGAGTTGAGTATACTGTAAAAGTAATTAAACCTGAAAAAGTAAATCATACAGTAAATAAGGGAGATAAAATAGGAAAGATATGTGTATATGCAGAGGGGACATTGGTATATAGCAATGACCTTGAAGCTGCTAATACAATTAAGGTAAAAGAATATCCAAAATGGATTAAAAAAATTATAAAGTCATAGGTATATATTTTTTTCTCGACTTATGTTTTAATAAAAATGTATATTAAAGCATCAAGAAAGGAATAATGATATGGCAAATAAAATGGAATTGATAAGATTAATATGTAAATATTGTATAAAGGAATATCAAACACTAAACAGTGGTCCGTTGATATCAAATTTTATTTATCAATTATGCAGGGAAATAGATATAGTTGTTCCATCGGTTCGAGGTATATTATCTGTAGAGGTAGAAGGGTATAAAAGGCAATTTGCTCATTGTTTTAACATATATAATAGCAATATTATTGATGCGACTATATATCAACATGCCCTTGTGAATAAATCTATAGAAAATATTTTTCCTCTCTTTGTAGCAGGAGTTGTTCCGGAAAATATTGAGTATATAATTTATGAAGAAATTAAATTAGATTCACAAATTAAGTTTAAAAGAGAATATTTAAAAAAGGTTTTAGATGAAGTTTCTCTTTATAAAGATATTCCTATAGATAAGTTTAATATAGTAGAGGACTCAAAAAAGAAAAGTCTATTTTATTATAAATAGAATCATTCTATATTACTAAGATAGTATTGCTGTGTAGGTTTAGTATAAGCTTTAAGTTCTGAAGTTGTTTCATATAGATAACCAAGGTAGACACTTAACTTATACTATGAGAATTATTGGCAATATTTAGAGTGTATAGATATATTTTTAGAGGACAATTGACAGAGTACAGACATTGTCTTCTGTCAATTGTTCTCTGTCCTCTAAAAAATATTCAACTTGTGTTAACTGTTACGAATAAATATTTTTTATAAGCTAAGTGTCCGTTGTGGATGTCTATATGAAATTAGCCACTAGGGGTTTAGCTAAACAAAGAAACTAAAACTAAAGTTAAAGTAGTTATAAGTTTTATTAGAACGTGTAGTGAAGGTCCAGCCGTATCTTTAAAAGGATCGCCTACGGTATCACCAACTACAGCACCTTTATGAGTTTCAGACTTTTTACCACCTAGATTTCCTAGTTCAATAAATTTTTTGGCATTGTCCCAAGCCCCACCACCGTTATTTAAGAATAAAGCCATAACAACGCCAGTTATTGTACAAACCAGTAAGAAACCTGCAGCAGCTTCTTTTCCTAAAATTACGCCTACTACAATTGGTGCTGTGATAGGAATTAATCCAGGCAATATCATTTCTTTTAAGGCACCTTTAGTAACTATGTCAACACAAGTAGCATAATCAGGCTTTGATTTTCCTTCCAGTATACCAGGAATGTCCTTAAGTTGTCTTCTAACTTCTAAAATGACATATTGTGCAGCTTTGCCAACGGAACGTATGGCTGTGGAAGTAAAGAGAAATACTACCATTGCGCCTAAAAATGCACCAATAAACACTTGGGTTTTTCCTATATCTACTGCAAACCATGAATCCAATGGTTTGCCGAGAATAGTTTTTACTTGCTCTAAATATGCAAAGAATAGGAGAAAAGTGGCTAAAGCTGCGGAACCAATAGCATATCCTTTAGTTAATGCTTTTGTCGTGTTTCCACAAGCGTCTAATTTGTCAGTTATCAATCTAATTTCATCAGGAGCTCCAGACATTTCCACGATACCACCAGCATTATCTGTAATTGGACCAAATGTATCCATAGCAAGAATGTAAGCACAAGTAGAAAGCATACCGATTGTAGCTATAGCAATTCCATAAAGTCCTCCGTTAGATACGCCAATAAGGGTGAGTTCACCAAGCTTATAAGCTGTAAATATAGCTGCTGATACCAGTAAAACAGGAAGTGCCGTAGATTCCATACCTACAGATATACCAGCAATTATGTTAGTTGCTGGACCGGTTTTAGAAGCTTCAGCAATGGATTTTACAGGTCTGTATTTATAAGAAGTATAATAATCTGTAATTAGAACAAACATATAACTAACAACTATTCCGGTAAATGCACAAAGATATAAATATACGTAGTTTATGCTTGTTCCATTCGGTAGTATTCCTGAAAACATTGACTTTACTATAAAGAATAGAGCTATTAAATTTAGTATTGTTGTAACTAGATAACCTTTATATAATGCCGACATAGGATTATCAGTATTTTCATCAGCTTTTACAAAAAATAATCCGATCACGGAAGATATTATGCCAATAGCTCCTGTTACTAATGGAAATAATATTCCCTTCCATCCGAATACTGGGTACAAGGCTACACCTAATATCATAGCTCCTATATTTTCTGCTGCTGTTGATTCAAAAAGATCAGCACCTCTTCCAGCACAATCGCCTACATTATCACCAACTAAGTCTGCAATAACTGCAGGGTTTCTAGGATCGTCTTCGGGGATACCAGCTTCAACTTTACCAACTAAATCAGCACCTACATCGGCAGCCTTAGTATAGATTCCACCACCGAGTTGAGCAAAGAGAGCAACAAAAGATGCACCGAAACCAAAGCCAACTAGAAGGGAAGGGGCTTCTTTTATTAAAGCATCATTTCCAGAAATTCCACCATAAAGTAAGAAGAGTATAGTTACACCAAGAAGAGATAAAGAAGTAACAGCAAGTCCAGTAACGGCACCACCTCTAAGTGCTATGGTTAAAGCAGTGTTTAATCCTTTTTTTGCTCCAGCTGCAGCACGTATATTTGAATTGACAGCCATGTACATACCTATATATCCAGATAAAGCAGAACACAAAGCACCAGTTATAAAAGCAATTCCAATATGAGACGAGTATTTAAAAGCAGAGTTACCACCTTTTGACAGGTTCCCGAAATAATTCGCAATAACTATTAACACAACAGTTACGAGAGCTAATGAAAAAATCGTTTTATACTGCCTTTTCATAAATGCCATAGCGCCTTCTTTTATGGCATTTGATATATTTTGCATTTGTTCGGAACCCTTTTCTTGTGTAAAGATGAACTTAATAAGAAAAAGTATAAAAAATAAAGCTAAAACTAGAGAAATGAAAATTATAATTAGGTAAGTGCTCATATGGTCAACTCCTTTCTTAAATCAAGGATTTGATTAAAATTGAGCCAAAACTTTTAAGTGAGGATTAAAAAAACATTTACTATTTAATATTAGAATATAACAAATCTTGGGAAAGTTCAAGAGTTACAAAAAAATAATTTATATTTTTGTTCATTAATAGTACAACAGCATTTAAAATTATAGTACAACAATATAATATTTTGAAACTTAATATTGTAAAAGTTTTCAAAAGGCTTTATAGCAATAATATAGAATTGTACCATATTACGTCATTGTAATTGGCGAATTGTCGAAAAAATGAAATTTAAATATATTTAAAAATCACAAAAAAATAGATTGTTAAAGTTTATACATAATATGCATATTTAATGCAAGCGGAATAGATAAAGATGAAGTGAGTATTTTTGGAAAAGTATGAATAAAATGAATATTAAATTTAATACAATTAATGGAAAATGACATAAAAGCAAATTGAAAAATAAATGAAAGTTTATGTGGAATAAAATTCAAATTTAAAACGTTTTAATAATGGTTGGTGGCTAAAATGTAAAGTTGACACAGGAGGAAGAATGTAAAAAAGAAGTAAAAAAATGATAATATTGCAATGATTTAAAAATTAAAACAAATCATCTTACATAATTGTCGGAAAATTAATGTTAAAGGATTTATTAAATAAATTAATATTTTTTTAGTTTTCTTAAAAAAAAATTCATAAAGGATTATAATTACTATTGTAATTAAATTTTTAACATGTATAATTACAATGGAAAGGGTTAGTTAAAGAAAAAGAGTGAAAACATTAAAATTATACATTAAAAATGAAAGAAATAGGTTGGAAATTTGCAAGTATAAAAATAAATATGATATAATATAGCAAAGAAGAATGTTAAAATTGATTCTTGTAAATGTTTTCGGTTAAAATTATAACAGACTGAAGATTACAATCTGAAAATATTAGAACAGTTGCTGGAATGCAATTAGTACAGTAAAAATATACATTTTATAGTTATAAAATCTACGTTAAAATTTTAATGGCAATTATATAAATAATCCCTTCATTAATACATAACCTTAAAAAATACAATTAAAGGTTTTATTTATAATATTTATTTATAAGGGGGGAGAAGTATGATAAAAGAAAATGAAGGTGTAGTAATAGAAGTTAATGGAGAAATGGCTAGAGTAAAATCTAGTAGGCATGGTGACTGTAAGAATTGTGGAGCATGCCCTGGAGATAACGCTACGATTTTAGATGTACAAAATTCGCTTGGCGCAAAACCTGGACAAAGAGTCGTTTTCGAGATGAAAGAGGCAAATATGATTAAAGCTGCTTTTGTTGTTTATATAATGCCTCTTGTAGCAGCATTTTTAGGAGCTGTTATCGGTACATGGTTAGGAGGAAAAGTTCAAATGTCTCTTCAACCTTTTCAAATAGGTGGAGGAATAGCAGCATTTTTATTAGCATTGATTTATGTGAAAATTTTCGATAAATCTGCTCACAGTGATTCAAAAATGATTCCAATAATTACTCATATAATATCTTAATGTCTTTAAAGCATTGACTAAATTTATGCTTTCTTAAATAAATATTTAAAATGTTGAGTGAGGTGTAAAAGAATGTTAAAAAGTTTTCGTGGTGGAGTGCATCCTAACGATCGCAAAAGCTATACAGCGAGTAAGTCGATTGAAGCAGCACCTCTACCAAATAAAGTTATAATTCCTGTAAGACAACATATAGGTGCACCTTGTACGCCTATAGTTAAAAAAGGAGATGAGGTTAAAAAAGGACAGATTATCGCTAAGAGCGATGCTTTTGTATCAAGTAATGTACATGCATCTGTATCAGGTAAGGTTGTAGATGTAGCTGATTACCCACATAGTGTATTTGGCATGTGTCTATCAGTAGTAATTGAAAATGATGGTCAAGACCAATGGATCGAGGGAATCCCTGTTGATCGTGATTGGCAAGCTTTAAGTAGCGATGAATTACGCAGCATAATTAGAGAAGCAGGTATAGTTGGAATGGGTGGAGCTACTTTCCCAACTCATGTTAAACTAGCACCGCCACCAGATAAGAAAATTGATACTTTCATTTTAAATGCAGCAGAATGTGAACCTTATTTAACTGCGGATCACAGAGCCATGCTCGAATATGCAGATCGTATAGTTACAGGTGTTAGAATAACAATGAAAATACTTGGAGTTACTAAGGGATATGTAGGTATTGAAAATAATAAACCAGATGCAATAAGTACAATGACAAAAGCTTTTGAAGGAACTGGCATACAAGTTGTGGGTTTACCAACTAAATATCCACAAGGAGCTGAAAAAATGCTTATAGCAGTTTTGGCAGGTAAAGAAGTACCTTCTGGTGGACTACCTATGGATGTAGGAGTAGTTGTTCAAAATGTAGGTACAGTTATAGCTATAGCTGATGCTGTCTGTAAAGGTATACCAGTAATTGAAAGGGTAACTACAATTAGTGGTGGAGCTGTAAAGGAACCTAAGAATCTTTTATTAAGAGTAGGAACAACTTTTAAAGATGCAATTGAATGTTGTGGTGGATTTTCAAAAACACCAGAAAAAATAATTAGTGGTGGTCCTATGATGGGGTTTGCCCAGTCTAATTTAGACGTATCTATAATTAAAGGATCATCTGGAATACTTGCACTAAGCAAAGAAGATACCAATACTGGAACAGAATCAGCCTGTATACGTTGCGGACGATGCGTAGACGCATGTCCTATGGGTTTAAATCCAAGTATGCTTAGTATTCTTGGAGAACGTGGATTATTTGAAGAAGCTAAAGAAGAATTCAATCTTTTAGATTGTGTAGAATGTGGAAGCTGTGTTTATGGATGTCCAGCTAAACGTAATATTGTGCAATACATCAGATATTGTAAAGCACAAAACGCAGCAAAAGCTGCAAAAAAATAGGAGGTGAATGTTAATGAGTGCTGAAGTAGTAAAAGAGAACAATGTAAATACAAGATTAAAGGAAAAAGAAGCTGAAACTAAAGAAAGCCTTTTCACTGTTTCATGTTCACCACATATTCGTTCAGAAGAATCGATATCAAGCATTATGTGGAAGGTTAACTTAGCAGCAGCTCCAGCAGCTCTATTTGGAATATATAATTTTGGTATTCCAGCATTAGAAACATTATTAATAGGAATTATTTCTGCAGTAATTTTTGAGTATGCTGTTGAGAAATTTAGAAACAAGCCTATAACTATAAGTGATGGAAGTGCATTTTTAACTGGTTTATTGATGGCTATGTGCTTGCCACCATCATTACCTTGGTATGTGACGATACTTGGATCGTTTATAGCAATTGTTGTAGCTAAACACTCTATGGGTGGACTAGGTTATAACATCTTTAATCCAGCTCACATAGGTAGAGCGGCAATAATGGTTTCTTATCCAGTAGCTATGACAACATGGACAAAAATGACTACTGCCGTTGATACTGTATCATCAGCAACACCTTTAGGAATTTTAAAATTACAAGGTTATCAAAAACTAGTTGAAACTTTTGGTGGAACACCAAATATGTACAAGGCATTATTTATTGGTACTCGTAATGGTAGTATAGGAGAAACTTCTACAATACTACTTATTTTAGGCGGAGCTTATTTGATTTATAAAAAATATATAAATTGGCAAGTGCCTGTCTGTATGATTGGTACAGTAGGAATTTTAACATGGGCATTTGGACCAGCAGGTATGTTTACAGGAGATCCAATATTCCATATGATGGCTGGTGGATTAGTCATTGGAGCATTTTTTATGGCTACAGACATGGTTACTATTCCAATTACCATAAAAGGGCAAATTATATTTGCTGTAGGTGCTGGAATGCTTACTACATTGATTAGATTAACAGGTGGTTATCCAGAAGGTGTTTGTTACTCAATACTATTAATGAACGCTCTTACACCGTTGATTGATCGTTTATGCCAACCAGTTAAATTTGGAGCGAGGAGGTAGTTAAAAATGTCAGCAGAACATACTGAAAAACATTATAGTATTGCTCAAATAGCTATGAATTTAACTGCAGCTTGTTTTATATCTGGAGCAATTATTGCTGCAACTTATTTTGTTACAGCACCAATTGCAGTACAAAAGGCTATTGAGTTACAAAATAAATCAATGCAAGCATTGGTTAAAAATGCAGATAACTTTAAGAAGATAGAGGGCAAAACAGATTGGTACGAGGCTCAACAAGGTGGAAAAACTATTGCTTATGTAGTTCCTTCAGAAAGTAAAGGCTTTGGTGGACCAATAAAGATGCTTGTAGCAGTTACAAAGGAAGGTAAGGTAATCGACTTTACTATATTAGCTCATAATGAAACTCCAGGGCTTGGAGATAATGCTCAAAAAGATTCTTTTAGGGGTCAGTTCAAAGATAAAGGTGCTGAAGATCTAGAGGTTACAAAAGATCCTACAAACAAAAAAAATATTCAGGCTATGACTGGAGCTACAATCTCTTCAAGAGCGGTAACTAAAGGTGTTAAAGAAGCTGTAGAAGAAGTTACCAAGTATGTAGGAGGTAAATAGTATGAAAGAATTATGGAATATATATAAAAAGGGCTTAATTTCCGAAAATCCAATTTTTGTTTTGGCGCTTAGTCTTTGTCCAGCATTAGCAACAACTAGTTCAGCTGGAAATGCCTTAACAATGGGGATTGTAGTTATGAGTGTTATAACTGCAAATAACACTGTAGTATCTATAACTAGAAAATGGGTAAACCCTAAGGTTCGTGTACCAGTTTATATTACATCTATAGCAACTATAGTTACATTGATACAATTAATATTACAAGCTTATTTTCCTTTAGCATATAAATCATTAGGAATATACTTAGCATTAGTTGTTGTTTTTGCTATAATACTTGCTCGTGCAGAGGTGTTTGCATCAAAAAATCCTATAATTCCATCTTTCTTTGATGGTTTAGGAATGGGATCTGGTTTTGCACTTGCTATGACATTAATAGGTGTAATTCGTGAATTATTTGGAAATGGATCTATATTCGGAGTCCAAATACTTGGATCATGGTACCATCCTGCATTAATAATGATTTTACCAGCAGGAGCATTTATACTAATCGGTTATCTTGTTGCTGGGGTTAAAATGTTTAATGAGCGCAGAGAAAGAATTCTTGCTGAGAGAGGTGAAGCATAATGAAGGATTACTTGTTATTGTTTATAAGTGCGGTAGTTGTAAACAACTTCGTTTTAACTAGATTCTTAGGATTATGTATTTTCTTCGGTGTTTCTAAAAATTTAAGTGCTTCCGTTGGAATGGGTATGGCTGTTACTTCAGTTATGACTATGAGTTCAGCACTAGCATGGTTAGTTCATCACTTTGTATTAGTTCCATATAAATTGACTTTCCTTACAACAATTGTTTTTGTACTTTTGATTGCAAGTTTTGTGCAGCTATTAGAAATGATTATAAAGAAGCAAGCGCCGGCTCTATATAATATGTGGGGTATATACTTACTATTAATTGCTACAAACTGTGTTGTACTTGGAGTACCTGTTATAAATGCTGACTCAAATTTCCCATTCATAAAAAGTGTAGTTCATGCTATTGGTTCAGGTATGGGATTTGCATTAGCGATAGTTTTAATGGCAAGTTTGAGGGAAAAATTAAGATTAGCGGATGTACCTAAACCACTAGAGGGTCTTGGCATTGCATTTATCTTAGCAGGAATGCTAGCTTTATCCTTCCTTGGTTTTTCCGGAATGATCAGTTTATAGAAAGGAGCTGAGGGATAAATGATAAATATTGCGATATTGGTTTTAATAGTAATGACACTTGTTGGTTTAGCTTTTGGTCTTGTTTTAGCATATGCTAATAAAAAGTTTGCTGTTGAAGTAAATCCTCTTATTCATATTGTTGAGGATGCACTTCCAAAGGGACAATGCGGTGCCTGTGGATATGCTGGTTGTATGGCTTATGCAGAAGCGGTAGTTGTAAATCCAGATGTACCTCCTAATCTTTGTGTTCCAGGTAAAGCACCAGTAGCAAAAATAGTAGGAGAATTAACTGGAAAAGCTGCACCAGAGGTGGAGCCAAGAGTTGCTCATGTAAAATGTGCAGGGTCAATAGATAAAGCATCTAAAGTATATGAATATAAGGGTATACAGGATTGTTTTGCAGCAAGTTTAATGCAAGGTGGACAAAAGGGATGTAAATATGGGTGCCTTGGTTTTGGAAATTGTGCAAAGGCATGTCCGTTTGGAGCTCTATCAATGGGAGAAAATGGACTTCCTATAGTTGACTTAAAGAAGTGTACAGGTTGTGGAAAGTGTGAAACTGTTTGTCCTAAGAACGTTATGGAAATGGTGCCTGTAGGAGCATATGTAAATGTAAATTGTAACTCAAAGGATAAAGGAGCACAAGCACGTAAGGTTTGTACCGTATCTTGTTTAGGATGTGGAATATGTGGTAAGAATTGTCCACATGGAGCTATAAAAATAGAAAATAATTTAGCAGTAGTTGATACTCACATATGTCAGGAAAAATGTACTGAAGCAACATGTTTAGCTAAATGTCCAACAAAAGCTATACAAGAGAGAAT
Organism: Clostridium thailandense; assembly: GCF_019207025.1. Taxonomy (GTDB): domain Bacteria; phylum Bacillota; class Clostridia; order Clostridiales; family Clostridiaceae; genus Clostridium_AM; species Clostridium_AM thailandense. The sequence continues at coordinate 16,110 of NZ_JAEEGC010000208.1, forward strand.
TGGAGTAGCAGCTATAATAGCAAGTAAACAAGAGGTTGCAGCTAACAGTTCGTGCAGCAGTTGCGATTCATGTGAAAAGTGTGATAACTAGATTATATATCTAGAAAATATTATTCAAGTTAGAAGTTACTGAAATATAATTAAATTATGTTTCAGTAACTTTTTGGTATTTCTATATAAAAAGTTTCTATTTTAAATAAAGTATAGATGTTTTATTAGTTTTAAATAAAGTTGAAAAAATTTTCGGCTACAACTGTTCCGCTTTTACCTGTTAATGATAATGAATCCTTTGCTTTTTCAAGAGAAGCAATTATAGTTTTTCTTCCAGATTTTGATGCAGCAAATTTGATAGCTGCTTTTACTTTTGGAAGCATGCTTCCTGGAGCAAATTGACCTTCAATTGCATATTTTTCAGCTTCTTCAATAGACATAGCTGCTAGATTTTGTTGATTTGGTTTTCCAAAGTTTATAGCAACTCTATCTACTGCTGTCAAAATTAAGAATACATCTGCATCTAAATCTTCAGCAAGTCTTTCAGCAGCAAGATCTTTGTCAATAACAGCTGCTACTCCTTCTAAACTGTTATTGACAGTTTCCACTACAGGAATACCACCACCACCAACAGTTATGACTACTTGGCCTGCATTTACTAATATTTTTACTGTGTCAAGTTCAACTATTTTTTGGGGTTCTGGAGATGCAACAACTCTTCTATAACCTCTACCCGCATCTTCTACCATTATATAGCCTTTTTCTTCTTGTAATTTCTTTGATTCTTCTTCATCATAGAAAGGTCCAATTGGTTTTGTTGGGTTTTTGAATCCTTTATCATTTTTATCTACAACAACTTGTGTAATTATTGAGCTTACTGATTTGTTTATACCTCTTTTTTTTAATTCATCTTTTAAAGCTTGTTGAATATGATAACCAATCATTCCTTGGCTCATAGCACCACATACGTCAAATGGCATAGCTGGTGTTATTTTGCTTGCATACTCATTTTGGATGACAAGTCTTCCAATTTGAGGACCATTACCATGTGCTATTATAAGTTCATGTCCATTTTGTATCATATCAGCTAGATATATAGATGTTTCTTTTACAACCTCTAGTTGAGATTCAGCAGTTGCTGGCTTTCCATCAGCTTGTAATGCGTTTCCACCTAAGGCTACTACGATTCTCATCTTTAATTACCCCCAAATATTTTATTATATTTAAAGTAGATTAATTATTTAATAATATTAGTCACCTAATGTGGCAACCATGACAGCCTTTATAGTATGCATTCTATTTTCAGCTTCATCAAATACAATTGAATGTTCGCTTTCAAACACTTCATCAGAAACTTCCATGGAATCAAGACCAAATTTTTCGTGAATGTCTCTTCCAATAATAGTTTTTAAGTCATGGAATGCTGGTAAGCAGTGCATAAATTTAACTTTGGGATTTCCGGTTTTATTTAACATTTCCATATTAACTTGATATGGGGTTAAAAGTTTAATTCTTTCTTCCCATACTTCAGCTGGTTCTCCCATGGACACCCAAACGTCGGTATAGATAATATCACAATCTTTAGCGCCTTTATCTACGCTATCAGTTATTGTGATTTTAGCACCAGTTTCTTCAGCAACTTTTCTGCACTCAGTAACTAAAGCTTCTTCGGGGAATAGTTCTTTTGGAGATACGATTCTAAAATCCATTCCCATTTTAGCAGCACCAATCATAAGAGCGTTTGCCATATTGTTTCTTCCATCTCCAGCGTATGCAAATACTATTTTGTTAAGTGGTTTATCAAAGTGTTCGGTTATTGTTAAGAAGTCTGCAAGAATTTGAGTTGGGTGATCAGCATCTGTTAAACCATTCCAAACTGGAACTCCTGAATACTTTGCTAAATCTTCAACAGTTGATTGAGCAAAACCTCTATATTCGATACCATCATATATTCTTCCAAGAACTCTTGCAGTATCAGGAATAGATTCTTTTTTACCCATTTGGCTTCCAGAAGGTCCGAGGTAAGTAACGTGAGCTCCTTGATCAAGTGCAGCTACTTCGAAAGAACATCTTGTTCTAGTAGAATCTTTTTCAAATAGTAATACTATATTTTTTCCTTTAAGTCTTTGTTGTTCGCAGCCCGCATATTTAGCTCTCTTTAAATCCCTAGCTAAATCAAGCATATATTGAATTTCCTTTGGTGTGAAGTCCATTAGTGTTAAAAGGTGCCTATTTTTTAAATTAAATTCCATTTCTATTTCTCCTTTTTACTTGTACTATTTTTTATTAAAGGTTTTCTCTGTATAGAGGCATACTCATACATCTTGGACCTCCTCTTCCTCTTGACAATTCAGAGGAAGGAATAACATATAATTTTATTCCATAGCTTTCAAGAAGCTTATTAGTAACATGATTTCTTGAATACACTACTACTTCTCCTGGGGCAATAGCTAGAGTGTTTGAACCGTCACTCCATTGTTCTCTTGCAGCATGTACTCTATCTCCGCCCCCGCATCTTATAAGGGTAACTTTTCTTCCTAGGTGCTTTTCTAAAATATCTTCTAAAATTATACTTTGCTTTTTAACATTTAATCCATTTGGTTTAGAATCATCTCTAGTTATTTCATACACTGTCAGAGGTCCCTCTATTTCAGGATGAATTGTGAACTTGTCATAATCAACCATTGTAAAAACAGTATCTAAGTGCATAAATGCTCTTGATGTTGGTATATGGAAAGCTAGTACAGTTTTAAAGTCTGAATTCATATTAAATAATTTTTTGCAAACTTTTTCTATAGAAGCTGAATCTGTTCTTTGAGAAATACCTATAGCTAAAACTTCCTTACTTAGTATTAATTCATCTCCACCTTCTAGACTTGTTGTTTCATTTCTGTTAAACCATAAAGGAACATTTGCATCCTTAAATCTAGGATGATTTTCGAATATGTATTTTGCAAATATAGTTTCTCTGTTTCTTGTCTCAGTTCTCATGTGGTTAAGAGTGATTCCATTACCAATTGTTGCAAATGGGTCTCGTGTAAAATACAAGTTTGGCATTGGATCACATAAGAAAGGATAAAAATCGTTTACTTGATCATAAAGTGAGTTTCTTTGGTATTTAGCTAATTCTTCCTTTCTTACTCCTGCCATCATTTTGTCAACCATATCTTGATTAGAGAAGTCATAGAAGTAATTTGTCAGAGCAGCTTTCAGGTCTTCGCTTTCAACGGTGGCTTCGTCTATAAACTGACTTATAAATCTAGTTTTAACTTCTTTATTTTCAAGAGCTTCTGCTGCAAGCTTTTCAAGATAAAGAACTTCTACACCGTTATTTCTTAAAGTATCTGCGAAGAAATCATGTTCTTCTCTAGCTACTTTAAGATAAGGGATATCATCAAATAGCAATCTTTCAAGAAGTTCAGGTGTTAAATTTTCTACTTCAGCACCTGGTCTGTGAAGTAAAACTGTTTTTAATTTTCCTATTTCTGAAGTAACATTTAAAACGCTACTTTTATCTTTTCCCTCTATATTTTTGTTTTTAATAATTTGATTGTTTGAAACAACATTTTTCAAGGCGTTTCCTCCTTACGATTATTGATCACTTAGCTGATTAGTATATTGATCTGAATATATAAAGAGATATATGGCTTATCAAATATTTATTTTTGAATAAGTTATTTAGTTAGAATAAACATTCAGTGTACTATGTAAATGTAAAGCTCTTTAGGTTTAAATGATCTGATTATTTTAAACTTTATAAATAAAAATATAAATGCTTAAAAAACTGTAAAAGTATAGAGCAACTTATAAATATGATGAAAAAATAATTATATTTAATTATATTGTGGAAATAAAAAAATAGACTAGCGTCAATAGTTATTAAGCTAGTCTATTTTTCTATTTAAACTGTATCTATTCTGTTCCAAAGAGAAATTAAGACTATACTAGCTTTTATATGACTAATATAGTCTTTTGCTATTGTTGTTGAAATTCTCTAAACATAGGTATCTTGTTTATATGAGAAGCTAAGAACTTAGTGCAAAGTCCTATAAAATAACCAGTGAATACTGCAGATATAAGAAGTACTGGCAAATATACATATATCCTAAAATCTTGAACTACAAGTGATGCAACAAATAATTGGCCAATATTGTGGAATACTGCACCACATATGCTTATTGTCCAAAGGCTCATAGAATTTTTGAAATATTTGTAAAGGATAATCATTATTATATTACTTAATATTCCTCCGGCTAAGCTAAACATAAGAGAAGAGACCGTACCTCCAAAGATGGAGCCTAAAATTGTTCTTAAAAACATAATTAATAAGGCTTCTTTTGAACCCAACAATAGAAGCGCTGTAAGAGATATTATATTGGCAAGACCCAGTTTTATTCCTGGAAATAAAACTGGTATTTGAGCTTCAATAATATATATTACAAGAGCAATGCTTACTAGAAAGCTTAGGAACACCATTCGTTTAGTCTTATTCATATTTACACCTTTATTCCTATAGTAAAAAATTATAATTTAAATATATAAATGTAGATGCTCAAGTATGTTTAGCTAGAAATTTGGTCATAAGATGAATTTTTTCCTTCTATCCTTATTATAGTCTTGTGAGGAAGACAAACAGCGGTTTGCCCAGGTTCAGATATCCATCCTGTTTTAACGCAAATTTTATCAGGACAATCAGCATCTATGAAACGTATTTTCCCAGGCTCTACTTCTATCTTATTAAAATGTCCATTATTATAAGGAAGTATAAATTCACTTTTTTCTTTTATTTTATTTAGATCAATAGTTTTAACGATTTTTCCGTTTTGTTCTACCACAGCTATACGATTAGAACCTTTAACATAAGTTTTGTATATAAAAACTCCAATGAAGCTAACAATAATTAGGGAAATCAATAATATAGCAGCAATTTTATCTCCTTTTTTCATTTGCATATCCTTCCAAAATAAAGTTTATAAACGTTAGTTTAAAATTAAATTTTCAGTACTAATTATAACATATTCTTATAAGGATTATCTAAAGATTATTTATAATTTCTTAGCTTTAATAGTAAAAAGTTTAGGAATACCTTTATCTTCTGGTTTAGGACTTTCACTTTCTTCAAGAGTTTGTATATAGAAACTGTTATTAGCGATAGCGGTTACAATTTCGCCTAGTGTCCATTTCCTTAAGTGAGCTTTCTGGAAGGAACTCTTTTCTTGCTCTGTAAGGTTTTCAATTCCGGGAACAAATTTCATGTAAGCAACTTCGGTTTCTTCTATACCTGTACTAAAGTAGTCACCTACAACTTTATGTTTTTTGCCTTTGGTAGTAATGAGTTTTGTAGAAATTGGATGAAAATCTTCTACTAAAAATATACCATCTTGTCGAAGAAGCTTTGCGGCTACGTCAAAAAATGGGTTTAAGTCTGTGAAATAATGAAGAATTCCTAATTCACAAAAAACTATATCATAATCTCCTGTAAATTCTTCTTTAGGTATATTCAATACGTCAGATACAATATAGTTTATGGACACATCACATTCTCTTGCCAAGTCTAAAGCATATCTAGAATTCTCATATGAAAAGTCTATAACTGTAACATCTGCACCCATTAAAGCCAAAGCTATTGCTTTACTGCCATGCGACCCTAGTAAGTTAACTATTTTTTTATTTTTTAAAGCTTGGTGGAAATCTTGATATCCTTGATAAGTATCTATTTCCGTTGTTGGAGAAGTTTTATCTATATTTAAAAAATATTTACTAAGTAAACCAAGTTTTGAAATTGGATCAGATTTTATTTTTTTTGAAGCTTCTGAAGGGGGACCAAAACGGTAAACCCATGCTTCATAAGCCATTTGATTCCAAGCCATTTCATTTATTCTGGTGTGTTCTTCCTGCATTTATAATCCTCCTTAGTATAGAGATCCACGGCCGAAAGTAAATTTATCCTCTGGGAGATGTTACCAAGCTTTGTCACGATAAAAACTTTTAATCATTCTAAAGCTTAGTATTTGGAAAATCTGAGAAGCTTTTATAAACTCGTACCTCAAACATATAAAAATTCCTAAGATTTTCTAAAATACTTCGCTAAGAATGATAAAAAGTTTTTATATGTGTCTTCAGCCTTGGTAACATCTCCCTGCGTATAAATTTACTTTCTGGTGTGTTTATCTATATTTACGTATAAAATTTTACTATAACATATGAAGCTTTACAACTTTTAAATTGTAATGGAGAAAATATACTGTAATAGTTGTAAAACTTAGCTATTCTGGTAAAATAAATATACTAATATTATATAGAGTATAATATGTTATTTAAGGGGAAATTACTAGGGAGGTGTACTATATGAAATTTTTAAAATATTTACTTATTTTTATACCTATAAGTATAGTGGCTGAATTTATGAAAATAAATCCTATATTGATCTTTATATTTTCTTCTTTATCTATAATACCATTAGCAGGATTCATGGGTGAGGCTACAGAAGAAATATCAATATACTCCGGACCAAGAATAGGAGGATTTCTAAATGCAACCTTTGGAAATGCTACTGAACTTATAATATCATTTTTTGCATTAAAACAAGGTCTTTTTGATGTAGTTAAGGCATCAATAGCTGGTTCAGTTATTGGAAATATTTTACTTGTTCTAGGGGCAAGCATGTTTTTTGGTGGAATTAAATACAAAATTCAAAAATTTAATAAAAGCATAGTGGAAGTATCGTCAAGCATGCTTTTGTTTGCAGTTATTGGTTTAAGTATTCCAGCTATTTTTACACATACGGTAAATAAAGATTTGCTAACAGGAAGGTATGAATGGTTAAGTGTATGGATTTCTTTAGCAATGTTTATTATTTATTTACTAGGGCTATACTTTTCATTTTATACGCATAAAGATTTATATGGGTCAGAACATGCAGAAGAAACAGAGGCAAAATGGGGTGTTTCAAAATCAATAATTATCCTAGTATTAGCAACTTTAGCAATTGCTTTGGAAAGTGAATATTTAGTAAGCTCAGTAGAACCTATGACGGAATCTTTAGGACTAAGTGAAATTTTCGTTGGTATAATTATTATTCCTATTATAGGAAATGCAGCGGAGCATAGTACAGCGGTACTTATGGCTCTTAAAAACAAAATGGATGTAGCTGTAGAAATAGCAGTAGGATCAAGTTTGCAGATAATTTTATTTGTAGCTCCACTATTAGTGTTTATAAGTCTATTATTTAAGCCGATGAGTATCGTATTTAGTGAATTTGAACTTGTCGCATTAATTGTATCAGTCCTAATCGTAAATAGAGTGGCTAGCGATGGAGAATCAAATTGGCTTGAAGGAATTCAACTCATTGCTGTATATATTATAATTGCAATTTCTTTCTTTATTTAAGTTTTTAGTCGTATTAATAAAAAAATAATGTAAATAATAAAAGATAGATAGATGCACTTACCAAAAAATTATGTTGTGCTGTGGCACTATATAGGCAGTCACACTAGACGCTTAACATAAATACAACACCCCATTATTTTTGATGAGTAGCAAAATATAGTTTTTGGAGGTTATTATTAATGTCAACAGGTGTAGTAAAATGGTTTAATGACGAAAAAGGCTTTGGATTCATTACTGGTGATGATGGATCAGGAGATGTATTTGTTCATTATTCTGCAATAAAAGAAGAAGGAAAAAGAAAAGACTTAAGTGAGGGGCAGCAGGTTAGCTATGATGTAATACAGACTGAAAAAGGATTACAAGCGGTTAATGTCAATAAAATGTAAGTAAAAAAGGATGTTTGGAGTATCAAACATCCTTTTAAGATTAAATATCAAGAATATAAATAGCTATTTCCATCTAAAGGAATTAAAACTTGAAGTGGAGGATTTTTATCAGTAAGGCCTATTGCATATATTGTATAAAATCTATCAGGATATAGATTAATATTAGGAACATCTAAAACTATATCATTTGTTCCAGCAATGCGTAAGTTAACTCTGTATTTTCCAGGATTTACGGGTATATATCGGGTAATTTGCTTATATTCTACATTTTTAAAGAGTGCTGTACCATCTGGTAAAGTTACATCTACTTTTGGTGCATCAGGAGACAAATGAGAAAATCTTAATAAAGTTTTACCTTGAATTATTGGTCTCCGAGTATCCTCAATTGGAAGTAAGCTTATATTTGGAAGGGTTCCTATTATTGCAAGGGTATAAATGATTCCATCAGGAATAAATAAATTGGTATTTATTATAGGACGACCTTGGCTGCCAGCAGCATATACTTTTATGTTATATGAACCAGAAGGTATGGGCATATAATCGGTAAATCCTTTATAGGCAAGTCCGCTAATAGTCGGATTGTTGTTTATATATATATCCACAGCAGGAGAACCAGGACTAGCATGTAGAATTCTGATGTAAGATGCAGGAACTCTAAATAAATTGTTATGCCTAGAAGCGAAAGGACATATAAACATTTAACCACCTTTTATAAAATTAATCACAATAAAAATATATGTTATTATTAATAAAGTAATGCTATTTAAATATAAATTTACATAAGCTGTGTAAATTTAAAGAAGCAGGCACTCCAGTCATGTCGATATAGTCCATTGGATAATTTCCATCCCAAGGATAAATAGATAAATATTTTTCATTATAAACATTTAGTACAAGTTTTTCTTTGCTGAAGGTAAAAAATATTTTATATATAGGTTTTTCTGGAAGATCCTTGGGCTTAGATATAAAATTATTTTTATTAAGAGATTTTAGCATAAGTTTTACTGTGTTTATATTTTCATCTTGTAGATTTTTTTCTTTATAAAAATTTGTATCTAATGCCGTACATTTTAATGATGTATCTAATGTTAAATTTTTAGCCAAAATGTTTGTATAATAAAAGTTATTTGGTTTATTTTTATTAAAATTGATATTGTTGAACTTATAATTGCAACCTGTAAATAATACGGATATAATAAATAAAGTGTAAAGAGAATATAAAATTTTTTTCAATCACACCACCCTAATATAAATTAATTCTAAAATACATTATGTTAATAATTACTCATTTATTACATACATAATTTAAATTTTTAAAATATTTGAGAAAAACTAATAATAAACGATTGGGAGTGATAGTATTGAAATATAAGATTATAGCTGTAGATATGGATGGAACTTTATTAAATGATGATAAGCATATAAATGATGATAACTTAGATATGATAAATAAAGCCATAAGTAATGGAACTAAATTTGTTATAGCATCAGGGCGAATACCTGCAGGACTAAAATTTTATGAGGATACTGTAGCAAAAGAACAGCCAATGATTTGTTGTAATGGGGCAATAATATTAGATCATAATAAAAATGTAATATATTCTAAAGCAATTGAGAAGATACAGCTCTTAAAGATTGTAGATATATTAAAGGAAAATAATAATGTTTATTTTCATTTCTATGATGAAAATTCTATATATAGTGAGCAATTTAAATTTTCAATGGAAGGTATAGAAAGTTTTAATAAGAAAATAAATGAAAAATTTAGACTTGAGGTAAAATTGATATCAGACGCAAGACAAGTCATAGAAAATGCAAAATTTGATATCAATAAAATTGTTGTTATAGATGATGATATAGATTATTTAGATAAACTAAGAAAAAGAATAGATGATATTGAAGGGATAGAGACTACAAAATCAGATATAAATAACATAGAGATACTTAGTGCCGGAGTATCAAAAGGAAATGCTCTCAAAATTTTAGCTAGTAATTATAGAATTTCTATTGAAGAATGTATTGCTGTTGGAAATGATGAAAATGATATTAGTATGATTAAGTGCGCCGGACTAGGTGTTGCTGTAAAGAATGCAAGAGATTTTATAAAAGATTATGCAAATTATGTAACTAAAAAAGATAACAATGATGGTGCTGTATCAGAGGTTATACAAAAATTTATATTAAATGTGTAAATAAAAATATATATCTTAGTATTGTAGACAAGTAATTTATTGATAGTAAATAATAAAAAAATGGTATAATTTTGAAATGATAAATTTAAGAGTGATATATTTTATAGAAAATCAGGAGTTGGGATTATGGAGGATAAAGGAATAGTAAGTAAAAAAGATATACAAACAAGACTTAGAAGAATAGAAGGGCAAATTAAAGGAATTGAAAAAATGCTGGATAATGAAGCTTGTTGCAAAGATGTATTAATTCAAGTTGCGGCAGCGAGAGCTGCTATTAATAAAGTAGGAACAATTATATTGGAAAATTACGCTAAGAAATGCTTTGATTGCAATTCGGAAGATAAAGAAGAAATAAAAAAGATAGAAGAGTTAGTTTCAACTCTTACAATGTTTCTAAAATAGGAATATAGACACCCACGGCCGAAAGTTGACTTACACTCCGGTATATGTTTCCAAGCTTCAGCACTATAAAAACTTTTTATCAATCTAAAGCTCAGTATTTTTAAAATATAATAATCTTTGATGAAATAGTTCCTCAATAAGGAACAACTT
>NZ_JAEEGC010000209.1 GCF_019207025.1 Clostridium thailandense
CATGCTAGGTGCCACCAATTTGGGATGCCATAGATAATTGACAGAGGACATAGGACAGAGGACAGTGAAGGTGAGTTTTCTTGGGGATTCGTTTCGCTAATGCGAAACATCAATGGTTTAATTAAGCATAGCTTAATTAAACCTTGTTTTACAAGAAGTGAAATTAAAGATTTTTCGTAGCATCGCGGAGAAAAATCCTCCTTCACTGTCCTCTGTCAATTGTCCTCTGTCCTCTAAAAAAGTTTCGGGGAGGATAACTATTATGAAAAAGATATGTGTACTTGGCGCTGGAACTATGGGAGCAGGAATAGCTTCGGCAGAGGATATAGACAAAGCTATGATGCTTGGAGCTAATCACCCAATGGGGCCGTTAGCGTTAGGTGACCTTATAGGTCTAGATGCATGTTTAGCTATAATGGATGTTCTATATAAAGAAACTGGAGATATAAAATATAGGGCACATATATTATTGAGAAAATATGTGAGGGCTGGGTATTTAGGAAGAAAAACTGAAAAAGGATTCTTTGATTATAAAAAATAAAGGGGCTGTCGCACTTAGGTAAGTACGGCAGAAAGTAGACATATACCGGAGTATAAGTCTACTTTCGTCCGTGGTTATTTATAAGTGCGAAAGCCCCTTCTAAACAATTTGAATTTGGCTCTTTAAGTAGTCAAAGATTATGATACTTCTCGTTTAAAACCAAGAATTAAAGAATTTAATGGATTACTAAACTTAGAGCCATTACTCCAATTAACCCAATTACTGCAATAAGTGATGTCATACCAGTCCACATTTTAACTGTTTGACCCATAGATAAACCGAAATATTCTTTAACCATCCAGAAAGCTGGGTCAGTAGGAGGGTCTGCTAATATAGAGCCAGCCCCAACAGCCAATACCATTAGTTCTGGATTAACATTTAAGTGTGCAACCAAAGGTGTTATAATTCCTGCAGCCATAAATATGGTTACTGTTGAAGATCCAATTGCCACCCTTATAAGACCTGTAATAAGCCAAGCCAGTATATATGGGGAGACAGGCATGCTTGTTGCTAATTGGGCTATATATTGTCCGACTCCACTGTCAACTATTACTTGTTTGAAGGCACCACCTCCACCGATAATAAGTAAAATCATTGCAATGCCCTTTACTGATTCTTGGCAAGAGCCCATAAGTTCATTCATTTTTTTACCATGCTTGAAGCCAAAAGTATATAGTGCAATGAAAACTGCTATTAATAAAGCTATGTCCGTATTACCAATAAATTTAAAAAATGTACTAGCAACTGATGCTGCTGGAATAATATTTACTGCTATGGTTGACACTAGTATGATAAGTACTGGAACTAGTGCTGTAAAAATACTAACTGCAAAGCTTGGAAGGTCTTCTTCTTTAAATATTTCGACCTCAACAACTCCTTTTGATGGTTTAACATCCCATTTTTTGAAAAAGTGATAAAATGGAGGTCCTGCAATAAGCACTGCAGGTATTGCTATTATTAAACCATACATTAATGTTGTTCCAATATTTGCCTTAAAAATATTGGCTATAGCAACTGGACCTGGATGCGGCGGCAAAAAGCAATGAGCTACTGATATAGATGCCAACATTGGAATACCAACTTTTAATAATGGAACTTCAGCAGCAGTAGCTACAGTGAATACGATTGGAATAAGTATTATAAAGCCTACTTCCCAATATAATGTTATACAAACAATAAAGCCTGTCAGTGCCATTGCCCATCCAACATTTTTCTTACCGAATTTATTAATTAAAGTCATTGAAATTTGTTGAGCAGCACCACTATCTGCCATAAGCTTACCTAGCATTGCTCCAAGGCCTAAAATAATAGAAAGATGGGACAGTGTTCCTCCTACACCTGCTTCAATAGAAGTAACAACCTTCAGTATTGGCAACCCTTCACCTAAGCCTACAAGTAAAGCGGCAAGTAAAAGAGCCAGGAATCCGTTAAGTTTAAAAATAGATATTGTAATAAAAAGAAATACTATACCTAATACTAAAATAACAATTGGCATGTAATTCACTCCTTTTTTATTTATTGACAAAAATAAGTACATAAATTTTAAAAATGGACAGCTTATACTACTATTAAAGCAATATTAGTACTTTTATTCGTGAAAAGCTCCTATTAGTTTTTAAATAAAATCCGTTATAGATATCGTTTTCGTTTGCTTTATATAGAATTTATATATTTTAGGTTAATGGATTAATGGTTTGTTAAATTCTTAAATACTTTCTTCTCTTTTTTATCTTATAATTTATGCTCAAGATGAAGCAGCCTATGTGCTTCATCAATTGACACAATCCTAAGGACCAGTTAATTGCCAATATTCTTGCCTACTCTAATATGATCGATTATGCGAGATTCAGAATCTCTATAGCCTAATAATACGTTTATTTTTCAAATTACAGGCTTTCTAAGTGGAAGCGGTCCAGGCAGTCCATTGTCGGCATGGAAATCTTTCCACTCTCAAAATCTTTAACAATGTCTACGATTGTCTGACACGTTGGAGTTGGAATACTCAGCTTAGCACCCCATTTGCAAGGTGTACCCACAATCTGATCAATTTCACACTTACGTCTCTTTTCCATATCCTGCAGCATGCTAGCTTTCAAAGGACGATGCGGTTTAAAATAGTCTCTCAGCCACTGTATTGATTTTTCCAGACCAGCTTTATCGCTGAATTCTAGTGCATAGTAGCTCCAGCCAGGAACAAGATCTTCCAGCACGATACCTCTCTTGCGGACAATTTTGCACATCTCATTGCCTACCCATGCAGCAGCAGCAGCAGCCTTGTCATTATCCAAAATTTCGGCATATGTGCATCCAAGAGCAGCAGACATTCCACTGAGGGTTGCGTTTTGGATCAATTTTGACCAGCGGATGCCTAGCAAGTTGTCTACGATTACACATTCACCTGCCATCTTCAAAACTTCCTGCACTTCCTTCAGTCTATTTGTAATACTACCATCTTGCTCACCAATATCTACACGGATACAAGAAACATCACTGGTAAGCTCAGATATTCCAGGTGCAATCCAAGTAGCACCCCAACCAACAGTACCGCCGATAACGCGTTCAGCACCGATCATTTCACTGACGCTTTCCTCTGGAACACCATTTTGAAGTGTACATACCACACTGTTTGGGCCAATATGAGGAAGCAGTTGTTTTATAGCCACATCGTTGTAGGTTTGCTTTAATAGTAGAATGATGATATCATATATACCTTCCATGTCCTCTGGGAGAAGTGCATTTACAGGAATGTTTTTAAGATTCATTTTGCCGGTTACAGTAGCACCTTCCTTGTTTAAAGCATCTATGTGTGCCTTATTGCTATCAATAAGATCAACATGACCACCGTTTTTGGAAATAATAGCACCCATAATTGTGCCAAGAGAACCAACACCCATAATAGCGACTCGTTTCATGATAAAAATCCTTCCTTTCTTAATTAAAATATATGTGTCTATTTAATGTTTGTAAAACCATACATATTCTAAAGTCCAGTTAAACACTTATTATTTTGAGAAAAGTATTTCTCTTGCTTCATCAGGAGTAGCAATTTTACGGTCTAAAGTAGTAGCTATATCCTTTATCTTGGAAACTAATTCTGCATTGGATTTTGCAAGAACACCTCTTGAAATATAAAGGTTATCTTCAAGACCTACTCTTGTATTTCCACCAAGAATTATAGCAGCTGTTGTTATGTCAAATTCGTCTTTACCTGCACCAGCACAAGACCACACAAAATTATCCCCAAGAAGCTTCTTTGCAGTATTATAAAGGAATAAAAGATTGTCAACAGTAGCAGGAAGTCCCCCCATAACACCTAGTACAAATTGGATATATACAGGTCCCTTTAATAATCCTTTTTTAACAAAATAAGCAATATTGCTAAGCATACCAACTTCGTAAACTTCAAATTCAGGTTTTGTTCCATGTTCGCCCATAATTCTAATATAATCTTCAATTCCTTGGAATGTATTGGCAAAAGGTACTGTATAAGTGTTTTTTACAAAAGGAATTTCCCAATCAAATTTAGGATTTTTGATTTTATCGGCGATTGGTGAAAAGCAGAAGTTTACAGATCCAGCATTGCAAGAAGCTAATTCAGCTTTTACAGCTGGAATGGCAGCGAGTCTCTCCTCTGATGTCATTCCAATAGCGCCACCTGTTGTAACACCGATGACAACATCACATTTGCTTCTAATGCCATCTACAATTTCCTTCATTAACTCAGGACTGCCAGTAGGCTGACCTGTTTTTGGATCTCTTGCATGAAGATGTACAACAGCAGCACCAGCTTTATTTGCTGCAACAGCTTCATTTATGATTTGTTCTGGTGTAATAGGTAAATACTCTGACATACTAGGGATGTGTACTGCTCCAGTGATAGCAGCGGTAATTATAACTTTATTCATATCTAATATTCCTCCTAAATTGTAAATTTAATAATTTTTACTAACTTTTAATTGTGAGATTAAGCGTTTATTAAAATCGCTTTGCAATTTTGCTTTAACATCGTCGGAATAGGTAAAGAATCCTTCCCCTGATTTTAAACCAAGTTTTCCTTCAGAAACTTTTTGTCTTAACATATCACATGCTTTATCGGATTTATTAAGCTCTTTAAATAAGTTATCCTCAACAGTACACCAGATATCAAGCCCCCCCATATCAGCAACTTCTAACATGCCTGTTGTAGCGCTTCTAAATCCAGGACCAAATTTTAGAGCTTTGTCAATGTCTTCAGGAGAGGCAGCACCTTGCTCGATAAGAGTAAATACTTCTCTAGCCAAAGCATGAAGCATTCTATTTGCAATAAGTCCAGGAATATCCTTTAAAACTTTCACAGGCTGTTTTTCTGATTTAATATAAAGTTCATATACTTCATCAAATACTTCTTCGCTCATATTTCCAAAGAAAGATAACTCGGCAATAGGGATTAAGTATGCCGGATTATACCAGTGGCAAATCATAGTTCTCGCTTTTCGATCCTCAGGTAATAAAGCCATCATGTCGCTCAAAGGTAAGCTGGATGTATTACTTGCAAAAATAGTATTTTTAGGGCATAATTCATCAAGCTGTTTAAATAAATTTTGTTTTAGTTCCAAATTTTCAGGAGTTGCTTCGATAACGTAGTCTGCACATTTGACGGCTTCTGCTAAATCATCATATAGAGTAATATTTGATAGAGTTTCTTCAATTTTAGATGCGTCAATATAATCTTCAGCAACCATAAATTCAAGCTCAGATTTAATCTTATCGATTACAGAATTACGTATAGCTTCAAATGATTCGTAGAGACTTACTTTGTAACCGTGTATGGCGAATACATTAGCTATGCCATGGCCCATTGTTCCAGCTCCTAAAATACTAATGTTTTTTATCATTATAAATTTCACTCCAATCTTTTTTATTAAAATACTCAAGAAGTATTTTGACGAAATATAGTGATCGTATTTTAATGGATTATAACTTATCGCTTCTAATTAAGAAATTAAAACTTGAAAATTGTTTGAAAAAGTCAAAAATTATTTAAAAATCAACTTTTACATTAGATAAAATAATGATTGATATTTATTTTTTTATAACATGCATGTGTACATATTGTTATAGCAAATAGCGTGCCAACTTTTAGAATCCTTATAAATCTGGGGATTTAGCAAATGTACTAAGATACAGAGGTTGAAATTGTGAAGGTAAATCCTACAGTAGTGTGGGGCTATTACTACATAAAGTTTTTTATATAGTAAAATTTTAAAAAAACTATCTTTTTTAAATTTTACTGTGATATTATAAGAATAATATTTAGCATAATATTTTTTAGTAATTAGGGAGGATATAGGTGGAAAATTTAAATATTGATAGTATAATGAATGAAATTTTTGAGACTTTCTGTAATCTTGTAGTTGTGGACGCTAATGGTATCATTGTATATATGAATAAAATGTATTCAAATCTCTTAGGAGTAGCTCAAGAAGATGCAGTTGGGAAACATGTTACAGAGGTAATACCAAATACAAGATTGCATATAGTAGCAAAAACAGGTGTTGAAGAAATTGGATCATTAATGACTCTTTATGATACTACTAAAGGTGAAGATATAACAATGGTGTGTAATAGGATACCAATTGAGGAAAATCAAAAAGTAATTGGAGTAGTGGCAGTTACAACCCTTAGAGATATTAATGAAGTTGAGTCTCTACATCAAGAAATTAATCGCATAAAAGATGAAAATAAAAAATATAAGAAGCAACTGGATATACTTAAAAAGAATTTAAATCCTCTGAATAAAATTATAGGAAAATCCGAGTGTATTAGGGATGTTAAAAGAACTATTGAAGATTATGCAAAATCAAATCTTCCGGTGCTAATTACAGGTGAAACAGGTGTAGGAAAAGAAGTGTTTGCAAATGCTATTCACCAACTCAGTAATAGAAATATGAATAATTATGTTAAAATTAATTGTGCAGCTATACCTAAAGACCTATTGGAATCTGAATTATTTGGATATGTTGAAGGAGCTTTTTCAGGAGCCGCAAAAGGCGGGAAAATGGGTAAATTTGAATTGGCTAATAATGGAACAATTTTATTAGATGAAATAGGAGAAATGCCCTTAGCACTTCAAGTTAAGCTTTTAAGAATTTTACAAGAAAAAGAGCTTGAAAAAGTTGGAGGATTAAAATCTATTAAATTAGATGTCAGAATCATATGCAGTACAAACCAAAATATTGAGGATATGGTAAAAAATCGAACTTTCAGAGAGGATTTATACTATAGAATAAATGTAATAGAATTGCCAATTCCACCGTTACGTGAGCGTTTAGATGATATTCCTCTTCTATGTGATTTTTTTATTAAGAGAATTAACAAGGAAAATGACTGCCGTATAGAAGGAGTAGATCAAAGTGTTATTGAACTTTTAAATCAACATTCTTGGCCAGGAAATGTTAGGGAACTCGAACATGTTGTAGAAAGAGCTACAATATTATGTAAAAGAGGTATTATACAACTTAATCATTGTGATTTTCTAGTAGCTAAAATTCGAAGAACTAGCAATGTTGGTATATTAGAAAATACTCTGAGAGACAAAAAAAGTAATTTTGAAAAAGAAGCTATTATTGAAGCACTTAAAAAAACAGGTGGAAATAAGACTAAAGCTGCTAAATTATTAAATATAGATAGAAGTGTTTTATATAATAAGATTAAAAAATATAATATAGAATTATAATATGAATAAATTAAAAAAACAATTTAAAGATAAAAGTAAGTAAAAATATTTGTAGTTAGATTACTACAAAGTGATTAGAAAATCTACAGTTTTATACTTTTATTCAGTATGATTTTTTTATAGAAATATCTGAAAACCTTTTCTAAATTAAATGGTTATGTAATTAGTGTATTGTTTTCACTTGTTGGTACAGTATTTGCTTATTTATTGTTAGTCTATAGGGGACAAAAATTATTATTATTTGAATTTTTTTGATATTTTGTGAAGGGAGAAAAAAACTTATGGAAGAACTAAAAATAAGCAATCTCGATAAATGGAAGTATGTTCTGCCTTTTATTCAAAAACTGATACCAACTGATATTTCTATTGGATTAACAAACAGAAAAGAATATTTGCTATATTTGGCGGGGAAGAGGTATGACTTGAAGATTAAAAATGGCGATCCTGTTAAGCCAGAATCAGCCATAAATAAAGCTATGATAGAAGATAGGCAAATTGATATGTGTATGGATAAGACACTTTACGGACAAACTTATATTGCCTCTGCCATTCCAATTTATGACTATAACAATGATATAATTGGCGCAGTAGCGATATCTACATCAACTGAAATACAAGATCAAGTAATGCAGATGTCTTCGGAATTGTCAAATTCAATAAGAATAATAGCAAGTACTACGGAAGAAATATCTGTACAAACCCAGGAAGTTTCTATGGCTTGTAAGAAGCTGGAGCAATTGTCTCAAGACTCAATGGAGAGAGTCCTAAAAACAAATAATATACTAGA
This sequence comes from Clostridium thailandense, assembly GCF_019207025.1. Classification (GTDB taxonomy): domain Bacteria; phylum Bacillota; class Clostridia; order Clostridiales; family Clostridiaceae; genus Clostridium_AM; species Clostridium_AM thailandense. The sequence goes on from NZ_JAEEGC010000209.1 coordinate 8,044, forward strand.
GATGATCAGAAGTATTTCCACGAAGTCAAACATGTTAGGAATTAATGCAGCCATTGAAGCAGCTCGAGTAGGTGAGCAAGGACGTGGCTTTGCAGTAGTAGCTGGTGAAATTAGAAAGTTGGCTGAGAATTCACATCGATCTATTGAGCGGATTACAGAAATTGTGAAAGGAATTCAAGTTGAAAGTGAATATAATCAGAATGAAATAAGTAACATTGGGAAAATGACTTCACAAATTGCAGAAGCAGTTACTAATATAGCAAAAACTTTACAAATGACAGAGACGATGGCATCAAAACTAGATTATATAGCAGAAGGTCTTAAAAATAATTAATATAGACATCCACGTCCGACACTTAACTTATGCTCCGGGATATATTTACATTCTTCCAACACGATAAATACTTTTGACAA
>NZ_JAEEGC010000021.1 GCF_019207025.1 Clostridium thailandense
GGCTGTTACACTATAGAGAACCACACCAGACACTTAACTTATACGCAGGGATATATTTACATTCTGGAAGACACATTTAAATACTTTTCATACAAGTCTTAGCTTTTTCAAAAATATGTGCTTTAGACTTGTCAAAAGTATTTATCGTGCTGGAAGAATGTAAATATATCCCGGAGCATAAGTTAAGTGTCGGTCGTATTTATATATAAGTGCAACATCCCTTTTATTATAAATATCTTAATCTCTTAATTCTTCTATATTTACAACTTTTATTTTTACATCAACCATATCTTCATCGGCCATGCCTTGCATTAAAGAAGGATTCATCATTTGATGCTGCATTCCTGCAGTTGGAGGGACCATGTCCATCATTGGATAGTGCATTTCTTCTGTCGTAGGAACCATATCCATTGGTTGATGCATTCCCTCTATTGGTGAAGTCATATTCATCATTGGATGCTTCATCCCCTCCATTGGTGAAGTCATATCCATCATCGGATGCTTCATCCCTTCCATTGGTAAAGTCATATCCATCATTGGATACTGCATCCCTTCCATTGGTGAAGTCATATCCATCATTGGCTGATGCATCCCTTCCATTGGTGAAGTCATATCCATCATTGGACATTGCATTCCATACATTGGTAAAGCCATATCCATCATCGGATACTGCATTCCTTCTAATGGTAGAACCATGTCCATCATTGGTGGCATGTTCTCCATATAAATCATAGGACATACCATTGGCGGCACCATCATTTCCATTGGATGTTCCATTTTAGGCATATACATATGATTTTTTTTGTCATGCCTACTTCGATGCTGCTCATCAAAACTATGTTCTATAGGACAACCTTCCATAGCGTTCATATCATATAATCTATGCTGCATCATAGGTTCCATGCACATATAGCACATCATAGGACACTGATAATTCATATCTGTTTTACAGTTGTTTTTTCTTGTATCCACTAAATTTCCTCCTAAATAACATACATCAATATATTATATGTGGACACGTCACTTTTGTTTACAAAAATCTACTTGCCTTTCAAGTTATTAATCATTGACCACATCTCATCACCAGTTTGTAACGCTTTAGATCCCATTCCAAACGCCCTTTGCGCTACTATCATATCTGTTAACTCTTTTCCAATATCTACATTAGATTGCTCAACAAATCCTTGACGTATACTAACATTGTTTGATACATTCATTTGTCCGCCTTGCTTTAACACATAAAGATTTTGTCCTATGGAACTCAATGAATCCTGGCTTATTGGATTATAAATATTCATTTTACCATAGTAAACACTGTCAGCCTTGTTATCTACATATATCTCTCCGTTTTCTTTTACGGTAAAATTGTTATTAGTAAGTACTACTGGTGAGCCGTCTGCATTTTGACCTTGATCTGTAACGTCTATATCAATTTTATTTCCGTTTTTATCTACAAGCGTACCACTGTTATCCAGATTAAAGCTTCCTGCTCTTTCATATGCTTTACTTCCATCTGTCAATGTAACCCTAAAATATCCATCTCCATCTATAGCAAAATCCGTTTTTACATCAGTTTCTTTCAATGTACCCTGAGTAGTATCTCTTATCCATGCTCCTGCTTTAACACCAGTACCATTTAATATATTATTTTTACTATCATTAGTAGGATATCCTGTTCTCTTTACACTTTCATATACCAAATCTTGAAAACTAACATCCTCACCTTTATATCCTGTTGTATTCACATTTGCAATATTATTAGAAATACTATCTAACTTCTGCTGTTCAGCATTCATAGCACTTCTTCCATTCCATATTACTCTTAATGTCATAACTTTTCTCCTTTCATACAGTAATTCATAAAATAAAAATTTTGCAGTTCAAAATTTTTATCTTGCACTTCCTACCTCATTTACTGCTTTATTTAAAGTTTCATCTAAGGATTGTATAATTTTTTGATTTGTTTCAAAACTTCTCATAGTAGTAATCATATTAGCCATTTCATTTATTACATTTACATTAGACTTTTCTAATGAATTTTGCCTTACAACTGCATTATTGGGAGCCGCGTTATCACCTTGATAAAGGTTATCTCCAACCTTTTTTAGGCTGCTGTAATTATTAAAATCTGCTGTATACAATTTATACATTGGAGTTCCATTAAGGCTTATATTTCCTGAAGCATCACATTCAAACTTTTCCGCCCCAATGTTTATTGGTCCTAACTGTCCCGTCTGCAGATTTCTGCCTAAAACTGTATCTCCTGAATCATCAACAAGGGTTCCATTCATATTTACATGAAAATGACCATCTCTTGTGTAGTATTGTCCATTACTAACCCCATCATTTCTCTGTACAGCAAAAAATCCTCTACCTTCTATAGCAAAATCCGTAGGTTTTTCTGTATTCTGTATCATTCCTTGAGTAAAATCTGTATTTATGGAGTCTACTTTACTTCCTAAACTCAACGTTCCTATTTCATTCCTTACATTTTTTCCGCCAACTACTTTATCATAATTTTGCAGCATTACATCATCGAATCTTGTTATAGCTAAGTTATCTTCTTTATAACCTACTGTATTTGCATTTGCTAAATTATTGGTTACTACATCCTGCTTTGCTTCCTGCGTTATCATTCCTGATATTGCAGTATAAAGTCCTCTTATCATTTGCTCACTCCCTTATCATTTACAACTTTAACTTCGTCGGGATATATCATCCCCATAGATCTGGCTTTATCTTCCACCTGGCTTTTACTTAGCTGATAGTTAATCTTAGCTCCTGTCATGGTGGTTGTAGCTATAACAATTCCAACACCTATGCCTATTAGAATTTTTCTATCACTAAAAAACTCTAATACTTGCTTTATTTTATATATAATTCCTTTATTAATAGTACTTCCCCCTTACCTACACCTATCTTTTCAGCTATTTCATCCACCGATAACCCTTCATCTAAAAACTTACTTATTTCTTCTACCTTCACACTGTTGTGTCCTGATTTTTGTTGTCTATTAACTTCCTCTGTTTCAATATTTTCATTTCTAATAACATCATAATTAATGTCATTAATTATATTTTCGTACTCTATTACCTTATTGTTTAGTGTATTATTTATAAATTCCTCATCTTTATATATTTCTTCATTATTTCTATTATTATCTTCTTGATTTTCACGTGTTAATTTTAGTTCTATCTCAGCCTTTAACTCTTGAATTTCATTTTGCAATTCCAATACTGTTTCAGCAAATTCTTTTCTTAGTTTACCTATTTCTAATTCATAATCCTTAATATTACTCTCGCTGCTATTTAAGATATTATTAAAAGAATTCTTTTCTTTTCTAATAGTGTTAATATTTATAGCAATTAGAAGTATACCTATTAGTAAAAGTCCAACTGCAGTCATAAATTCCTCCTATCTATAATAAACAGCTTTAAAATTAATTTTAAAGCTGTTTATTTATGATACTATTTCATATATTTTAATTTCACCAAAGCTTTTCTCAAATGAACTATTGCTCTGCTGTGAAGTTGACAAACTCTAGATTCTGAAACATTTAATACATACCCAATCTCTTTTAAAGTAAGTCCATCATAATAATAAAGTGATAAAACAGTTCTATCTTTTTCACTTAACAGCTCTATTCCTTTAGCTAAATACTCTAATTCTTCTTTTTCCTCAAGACTTTTCTCCGGGCTTGGACTCTTAGTGTCTTCAATAGTTCCTATAAGCGGAATGTCATCCTCATCCGAAAATATTAAATCTTCTAGGGATACAATAGATATATAATTAATATAATTTTCAATTTCCATCATTTCTTTTAAACTGATTTTAAGTTCCTGTGCTATTTCTGCATCCGATGGCTCTCTTCCAAACTGCTTTTGAAGCCTTTCTATTGCATCATTATATCTATTAAGTTTATCCATGGCACCTTTAGATATAGGACTATTTTTTCTTAATTCATCTATCATTGCTCCTTTCACTCTTATAGATGCATAGGTAGAAAATTTCATTCCTCTTGTGTCATCAAACTTGTTTATTGCATCCATAAGTCCAAGCATTCCATAGCTTACAAGGTCTTCATATTCTATGTACTTTGTTTTTCCTATTATCACTCTCGATGCTATGTATTTAACCAGTGGTATATACTTCTTAACCAGTTCTTCTTTTATATCCAGGCCATCAACTAGCGACATGAAGCTACTCCCCCTTTGCTCCATTTTTCATTTGCTCCCTCATAATCTTGAAAACCAGCCCTACTATTTCTTCTCTGGTTTTCCTATCTAAATCTACAAAACTTAGACCATAAATAATTTTAGGGTTTTTGTTATCATTCTCTACTCTAACTACTTTACATTTTATTGCTAGGTTTTCATTTTCAATAGGAAGATTAACCATTAATAGATTTCCTAACTCAACTTTTTTATCAAGATTTCTGTCTAAAGCTATTCTCATGCCTCCACCACTTATATCAAGAGTATATGCATCAAAACATTCAACTTGGTTATTCATTATATTTTCAATTTTTCTACTGACTTCTAATAAAACGCAGTACACATTTATCATAACTTGAACTCTTACAAAGTTTCTCCTTTGATACATTACTACTTTGTCTGGTCTTCCCAGCATTATAATTAAAAGTTTATCTACTTTTCTGCCTATAACTACAGTCTCAAATTTATATATGTCTTTATTAATATAGTAAATTCCTGTAACTCTTTCACCTTTTCTAAGTGGCACATATTTTCCATTATTCACAGGTATACTTATTCCAATGTATTCATCTGTTATATCTTGAATATTACTTTTATATACTCCATCTTCCATTTCTATTTCTATTTTTTGATTTATTAGAAATTCTACCTTGTTCTTCATTAAAACCTACCCCTTATGAAAAAATATTAAAAATCTTTTTGAAAAAATCTTGAACTCCATTTCCTTTCTTTTCCACTTCCAAACCTATAATCTTACTTGCTATATAATCTATATCCCTAGCCACGTCGGAATTAGGGTAGCTGATTAGAAAAGGCTGCTGCTTACGTACCGCTTGTATAAGCTTTTTATCATCTGTCAATTGTCCCAAGTATTGTAGTTCAACATTTAAAAATTTTTTTACAGCACTATTAAATTTATTAAATGTGTTCTCACCCTCATTTGCATCCATAACTCTATTTACTATAACCTTTGCATCTTGTCTTATTTTAAAATGACTTACAGCCTTAAGCAAACTATACGCATCAGTAAGTGATGTAGGTTCTGGCGTAGTTATTAATATCAATTCTTCACAACAAGAAATAAATCCAAGTACATCTCTATTGACGCCAGCACCAGTATCCATAATGATATAGTCCAAATCCTCTAAATATGACAACTTATCTAAAAAATCATCTCTTTGCTTATCAGTCATCTGCTCTATCCTAGAAATTCCTGTTCCTCCTGGAAGAAGTTTTACTCCAAAAGGTCCTTCAACCAGTACATCCTCTATCTTTTTTCCCCCAAAGATTACATCATATACGTTATATTTAGGTAGAAATCCCATGAGTACATCATCGTTACCTAAGCCCATATCTGCATCAAATATCAATACTTTTTTTCCAATCTTCTGAAGGGCTATAGACAAATTTACCACAAAATTACTTTTACCTACCCCACCTTTACCAGAAGTAACAGTAATTATTCTAGGTTTTGATATATTTTCTTTTGGCTCAACATTGTTATCTTTTTCTTCAATATTGTCTTTTTTCTGCTGTTCTACCAGTTGTCTCAATTTCTGGGCTTGATCTAGCATATTATATCCTCTCCTAGTATAAGTTTAGTTAGCTCCTCAGAAGTCATTGTTTTTATGTCATCGGGTACATTTTGTCCTGTAGTAATAAAGCTTATAGGTTTCTTTGCTCTATCAAGTATATTTAATATAGATCCATATGTAGTTGTTTCATCCAATTTAGTAATAACGACATTATTATAATTCAGTGCCTTATAACCGGCAACTATGCTATCAATGTCCTTACTTTTTGTGGTACAGCTTATAACCAAATGTATATTATCTGTTTTTACTCTATCTATAAAGGCTCTAAGTTCTGAAATCTGCATTGTATTTTTACTACTTCTTCCTGTAGTATCAACAAGAACAATATCACAATCTGTCATATTTTCAAGAGCGGACTGCATATCCTTAATTGTAAATACTACATTAAAAGGTATATTCATTATATCAGCATAAGTTTTTAGTTGTTCAACAGCTCCAATTCTATAAGTATCAATAGTTATAAGACCAACTTTTTTATTTTCAACTAGTGAAAATCTTCCTGCAAGCTTAGCTATAGTTGTAGTTTTCCCAACTCCTGTAGGACCTACTAATACTAGAACATTATTCATTTCATTAGAAGCTACCTTAATCATATCATTTACTACTTCTTTAAGCTTTTCTTCCTCTGGTTTTTCCTCATCAATTGCCTGCATCTTTTTTGCTATCTTATCTGCAATCTTGCTATCAACATCGTTTTCTTCAAGCTTTAATTGAATATTACTCTTTTGTATATTTCCGGAAACTTGTCCATTCATCATATCCTTAAGCATATTTCTCATTTCTTGTACTTCTTTTGCAAGACTTTCACTGTTTGAAGATTCATAGTCTCTCTTTTTATATACATCTTTTTCATATGTACTTTTATATTCTTCATCAGCTTTTGTCTTCATAATCTTTTTTATTGCTTCAATGCCTTCTTTCATGTTTTCTTTACTACTACTTTTATTATTGTCTATTGCAGCAGTAACTTCAAGCATTTTTTTTGAAAATAATCCTAGAAAGCCACCTTTTCTAATTTTCCTTTGACTTACTATTATTGCATCTTTTCCTAGTTCATATCTTATGCGAGTTAATGCTTCATTCATGTTATTTACTGTATATTTCTTTATAATCATTGTACAGAAACCACTCCCTCAGTTTTTATCTCAATATCATTAGGTATTTCATTAAGCGACAATACATTCACCGCTGGAAAAACCATCTCAATTAATCTTCTAAATGCCGGCCTTACCTTTGGTGATACTAAAACTACTGGTTGATTTTCATAGAAATATACTGAATCTAAAGTATTTTTTAAGGAACCCAATATTCTTCCTGTAGTATCAGGATCTATAGCTGGGAAGGACCCCTGCATAGATTTTTGTATATTATTACTTATTAAATCTTCAATTTGTGGATCTAATGTAATCACCGAAATAGCTCCATTTTCATCTACCATAGGATTACATATGCTTCTTCCGAGAGCAAACCTTACATATTCAGTCAAAACTTCAATATCTTTTGTTGCTCTAGAGTTATCAGCTAAAGATTCCATTATAGTTACCATATCTTTTATAGGAACCCTTTCTCTTAAAAGATTCTGAAGTACCTTTTGCAGCTCTCCTATAGTCAAAAGATCTGGTATAAGTTCTTCAACAACGGTGCTGTATTTTTCCTTCACAGAGTCCACAATAAGTTTAACTTCTTGCCTTCCAAGTAACTCATAGCAGTGGTTCTTTATAGTTTCTGTTAAGTGAGTAACCATAACAGTAGTTGGGTCAACTACTGTTAAACCTTTTATTTCTGCTTCTTCTCTCTGGTCTTTATTTATCCAAATAGCAGGCAGTCCAAAAGATGGCTCCACAGTTGTAATACCTTGAATCTCACTTTCTCCATTTGTAGGATCCATGCATAACAACATATTAGGCATAAGCTCTCCCTTTGCTATTACTGTTCCCCTTATTTTTATAACATACTCATTAGTTTTCAGCTGAAGATTATCTCTTATTCTAATTGGCTGTACCACTATTCCCATCTCAATAGCGCATTGTCTTCTTACCGAGGTTATTCTCTGCAGTAAATCTCCTCCCGAAACTTCATCTGCCAGTGGAATAAGTCCATATCCTATTTCCACTTCCATTGGTTCAACGGAAATTAAACTCATAACATTTTCTGGTTCTTTATTCTCTATTTCAGTTATTTCCTGTTGTTCCATTTCAATTTGTTCTATAACCTTTTCTTTTTCATCTTTAAATAGCAAATATGCTGATATACCACAAGCTATTGCTAAAATAGCGAATGCCATATGAGGAAGTCCTGGTATTATAGCCAAGAATAAAAGTACTACAGCTGCTATTGCTATAACCTTCGGAAACCCAGTTAACTGTCTTGCCGCAAGGCTTCCAAAATTTTCATCATTTCCTGAACGAGTAACTAATATACCCGAAGCCGTAGATATTAAAAGTGCAGGTATCTGTGTTACAAGCCCATCACCTATAGTAAGTCTAGTATAGGTTTGTGCCGCTGTACTAGCATCCATATTTAACATCACAACACCTATTATAATACCTCCAACAATGTTTATCCCAGTAATTATAATACCTGCTATTGCATCCCCTTTAATAAACTTAGATGCACCATCCATTGCTCCGTAAAAGTCTGCTTCCTGCTGCAAATTCTTTCTTCTCTGTCTTGCACCCATTTCATCAATCATTCCTGCATTTAAATCTGCATCTATACTCATTTGTTTACCAGGCATAGCATCAAGAGTAAATCTTGCAGATACTTCTGATACTCTGCCAGCACCGTTTGTAATTACTATAAATTGTATAATTACAATAATTAGAAATATTATTATACCAACAACATAATTTCCTCCAACAACAAAGCTACCAAAAGACTCTATTACTTTTCCTGCATAAGCATCCTTCAATATTAACCTTGCAGAAGATATATTAAGTGCAAGTCTAAATAGTGTTGTTATAAGTAGTAAAGTTGGAAATACAGAAAACTGAAGCACTTCAGTAGTAAACATGGTTAAAAGTATAATCACTACCGACACTGTTATGTTAAAGGATATAAGTATGTCTAATACCTCTGCTGGAAGTGGTATTATAATCATAAGTACTATTGATATAACCACAAACGCCATTACTATATCTATATTATTTTTTAAGCTAAACCCTTTTCTGTTATTTTCCAAAATATCACCCCGTATGACAATTGACAGTTGACAATGGACAATGGACAATCAAGGTAGATTTTCCAACCCAAGGAGGAAAATTTTCATTAATTGTCAATTCTCAATCCTCAATTCTCAATTAGTATTTACTTTTTATTATTAATCTTAAAAACAATTGCTAATATCTCTGCTACTGCTTGATACATTTCAGCAGGAATTTCATCATCTATCTCTACTTCTTCATACATTAATCTAGCTAAAGGTTTATTTTCAATTATAGGAACTTCATTGTTCTTTGCTATTTGTTTAATTTTTATTGCTACATGATCAGCCCCTTTTGCCACTACAGTAGGTGCATTTTGTCCTTTTTCATAACTTAAAGCTATTGCTATATGTGTTGGATTTGTTACAACTACAGTAGCCTTAGGCACTTCCTGCATCATTCTTTTCATAGCCATTTCTCTTTGCTTTTGTTTAATCTTACCTTTTATTTGAGGGTCTCCTTCATCCTGCTTGTACTCTTCTTTTATTTCCTGCTTTGACATTCTAAGATCTTTATTAAATTGAAATCTTTGATATAAATAATCTATAATTGCTATAATAATCATTATTATCGTTATTCTAAAAAAGATTCCTATGGCTAAGTTGCCTACTGCCGCCATTACTCCTGCCGGATTTAAATCTCCAAGAGTAAGTATATATGTATAATTGCTTATTACATATTTAACTCCTACATAACCTATTACAATAATTATTGCAGAATCTTTGAGTAGTTCCATTAGACTTCTCATTGAAAACATTCTTTTAAAACCATTTATTGGGTTTAACTTTGAGAAGTCCGGCTTTAATGGTTCTCCAGTAATTAATCCACCTGTTTGTAAAAAATTAACAAGTATTCCTATCAACATAATAGGTACAACTATTGGTAAAAAAATTATTGCTACCCTCCATACTGTTATAATTGTAATCTTTTGTATACTCTCATAGGTTAAAGCCATTGTTATATAGTTATTTAAAAAAGTAACCATGGTATTCTTCATCTCATTTTCAGCATATCCACCAATCGATAAAAGAGTAATAGTAATGGCCAGTAATGTAAATGCTAATCCTATTTCTTTACTTTTAGGTATCTGACCTTTTTTTCTAGCTTCACTCTTTTTTTTCGGAGTTGCCTCTTCAGTTTTGTCATCAGATGCGAATATTATAAGTATAGGGATAGTTTTATAAAATCCTTTTATTGCATCAGGTATCCCATAAAAAGAATTTTCTATTATTCTCAAAAATATAGGAAGCGCAAAACAAAATGCTCCAAGCCCTACAAGGATTTTTATTGGCATTCCAAGTATCATTATATTTAACTGGGGAACAGTTCTTGCAATTAGACCCATAGTTAAATCAGTTATAAAAATTATAAGTACTATTGGTATAGCTATTTTTAGTCCTATAGCAAAATATTCAATGAATGCCTTTATAATTATATTTATCGAACTTTGCCCTAAGAAAAATTGCCCTACTTTTATAACCTTAAAACTATCTATTAATGTTCTTATAAGCATATGATGTCCATCTACTGTAAAAAAGACTACAACACTAAACCAATATAATAAATGCTCCATCAAAGTTGTATTACTGCCTGATGTAGGATCAAACATTGTCATCATAGAAAATCCTACATTAAAATCAATCAAGTTCCCTGCAACCCTTACACTAATAAAACATAAATTTGTTATGAATCCTAGAGTAAGTCCTGCTACAGCTTCGTTAAAGCAGTTAATTATAAAGGGCATATTATTAGTTATAGTGCTTATTCCTGAATAATCTATCCCAGGTATAAGTATATAGGCTATAACTAAAGTTAGGCCTACTTTAACAGTACTCGGAGTTCCATTTGGAAAAAATACAGGGACTATAAGAAAAAAACAAAACATTCTAATAGTTATTAGTATTAAAGCTGTAAAGTATAGCGTATCTATCAAAACTTTCACCTGTCCTCTAAAAAATGCTTCGCATTTTTTTATGCTACTGCGTAATATGTGCTATATATGTAAATATTCTTGTAGTAAAACTTACAAGTTGGTGGAGCATCCAACTTCCTGTAATAAGCCCTATTAGAGCTCCAGCTAAAATTTTAGGTACAAAAGTTAAAGTTTGCTCCTGTATTTGGGTTGTGGCTTGTAATATACTTATTATAAGTCCAACTACTATTGAAACTAAAAGAATAGGCGCTGACACTATAAGTCCTGTTTGTATGGCATCTTTTATAATGCCCATTACCATATTTTCACTCACTTAGCTCACCTCATGAAAAACTAATAATTAAAGATTTAACTAGTAGATACCATCCATCCACCATTACAAACAGTAATAGTTTAAAAGGTAGTGACACCATTACTGGTGGAAGCATCATCATTCCCATAGACATAAGTACACTTCCTACAACTAAATCTATTATCATAAATGGTATATATAGCAAAAATCCTATTTGAAAGGCTGTCTTAAGTTCACTTATCATAAAGGCTGGAATTACAACATAAAGAGGTGCATTATCTTTTGTCACCTTATAGTTTAACTTTGCTTCATCAATAAATAACTTAAAATCCTTTTGTCTTGTCTGCTTAAGCATAAACTCTCTTAAAGGCTTGGCCCCTTCTTCTATAGCTTGTTCCTGGGTTATTTTATTTTCCATAAAAGGTTGTATTGCATTAGTATTTATTTTGGTATAAACTGGCTGCATTATAAATACAGTTAAAAACAAAGCTAGTCCAATCATCACCTGATTAGGTGGTGACTGCTGAGTCCCCATAGCAGTCCTTAAAAAACCTAAAACTATTACAATTCTTACAAAACTAGTCATCATCATAATAATAGATGGAAGTAGTGTAAGTATTGTAAGCATTATAAGAAGTTTTATATTTCCTACATACTGCTGTGGAGTATTAGCATTATCCACAGAAATATTTATCTTAGGTATTGGAAAGGCTTCTGGTGCTGCGTGAACTTTTGCTGCAATAAATACTACACTAATAAAAACTAAGACTGCTGCTAAAATTTTGCTGTTTTTTTTATTCATTTCTATCTTCCTTTTTAAATTTAAGTTTTTCACAAAGGTTTTTAACTGGAATTTTTTCTTGAAACTTCTTTAATCCTGTTTTTTCATAAAAGTCTTTTAAATTTTCATATTGAGGTAAAACCTTTGAAGCTTCAACCTCGATTAATTCTCCTTCTAAAAGTTCAGATATTACTTCTATCTTTCCACTTGAAGACGCCACAACATACCCTTTTTGCCCTATTTTTACAACTAAAAGACTATTTTCTTTAGAAATAGGCGCCCTTTCTAGAATTTTTATATATTTTCCTTTTTGGATATCCTGCAGCTTACTTCCGCCATATTTCATTGACACATATATTAAAATTAATATAAAACCAAGAGCCATTACTGTTCTTAAAATTTCTGAACCAAACTGCAAATCCATCAACCTTCTCCATTTCTTATATAAAATACACTGTTTATTGCACAAGTAAATTATCAAAATAAATGTTATTTAGTTGTCCTTTCGTAAGATTTGTATTTATTCTTTGAATAAGTTCCATTTTTATATTATCCATTCCCTTAGCGGACATATCAGCTGCTTTTTTTGTTCTTAAAACACTTATAATTGCATCTCTTAATATAGGTTTTTTCTCCTCTAATTCAGTATCAAGCTTTTTATTATCATATCCTAAAGAAATTTTCACCTTTAAATATCTCTTTCCATCCTCATCTGCAAGGTTAACCAAAAACTCATCCAGATCATAAGTTTTGGCTGAAACTACCTGTTGAAGGTAACTTGTATTTTGAGCTACTTGTTGCCCTTGAGCTGTCATTTGCTGCTGTGGTATGACTGCTTTATTAGTAGTGTTTTCCTTTGAAGCAAAAAATTTGTTGTAACCAAAATATCCACCAGCACCTAAAATAGCAACTGCGACAATTCCTATTATTATAAATTTTAATTTACCACCACTTTTTTTTTCTTTCTTCTTCTCCATAATGTCTATCTTCCTTTCACTTATATAGCTTATTCCCATTCTAGTTAAAGTTTACACCTTACTTTAATCTAATCCAAATATGTATCTTATAATTAAGAAAGAAGTCTGCTTCCTGCCTAATTTAATATTCATTCTCAAGTACTTATAATATAAAATTTATAAGTTACTTTATTTTAAATCTCCAATAAATATTCTTCTTTTATATTGCACTACTTTTTTTATAATTTCATCATTTGATTCTTTTACAAGATATTTATGACCATTAGTTAATGTAATAACACTTTCTGGTATTTGTTCTAGCTTTTCAATATGATCTGAATTAATAACATATTCCTTTCCATCTAAGCCAGTAATGTTTATCATAATTTTCCCCTTTTCTATTACTTAATTGGTGATTAAAGAATAATACGACATATTATTTTTTAGAGGACAATTGACAGAGGACAGAGGACAGTGAAGGTGAGTTTTCTTCCTTACGTCTGAAAACTAATTTATTTTTTTAGGCTTGTTTTGCTAATGCAAAACATCACTAAATCTATATAAATTAAAGATTTTTCGTAGTTTAGCGGAGAAAACTCCTCTTTCACTGTCCTCTGTCAATTGTCCTCTGTCCTCTAATAAAAATATTGCTTCACATTTTCTTATTCAACGAATATATCTATTAACCGTTAACTATTTTACTATCTCTTTAAGTTAACTAAATCCTGAAGAATTTCATCTCCTGTTGATATTATTTTTCCATTTGCCTGGAAAGCCCTACTTGCTATAATCATATCTGTAAACTGTTCTGCTAGGTCAACATTAGACATCTCAAGACATCCTTGAATAACATCTCCATAACCGCCACTGTTGTCCTCAGTTGTATCACCAGCAATACTTCTTAACAGTGGATCTCCAGAATTGGCAGATGATGAATATAGATTTTTACCATCTTTCTTAAGTCCAGCTTCATTACTAAAAGATGCCATTGCTATTTGCCCTAGTGCTGCAGAGGCTCCATTTGCTAAAACAGCATTTATAATACCATCCTTACCAACTGAAAATGATTGAACTTTCACAGGAGTACCTCCATTTATTGTTACACTATCTGGTATAACTAATGGAACTAGTGCTCCAGTAGAACCTGGATCCATATCAGCACCATTTTGTGCATTAGGATTTGTTATATCTACTGTATGAGCTGTTTTAACATCTGTAGCGTAAGTTATTGCTACATTAGTATTAGCATAACCATAAACTCTTAAACCATCAGATGTTAAAAGGTTTCCCTGAGTATCTAACGTGAAAGATCCATCTCTTGTAAACTGAGACGTAACACCGTCACCAGCCATCTTATGAGTTGCTGGGTCTGGTATAGTAATTACGTTACCAGAAGTAGCAGCACTATCAGTAGGTAAACCACCAGTTCCTACTACAAAATATCCCGTTCCATCTATAGCAAAATCTAAATTTCTACTTGTCGGCTGCATGCTTCCTTGAGATGTGGTTGTATCTATACCCGCCAGCTGTACACCAAGACCTACTTGCTTACCATTAACTCCTCCTGTAGTATTAGTAGCTTGTGATGCCTGAGATACACTCTGGCTTATCATATCCTCAAATCTTGCCCTTTGACTTTTAAATGCAGTTGTACTTGAGTTAGCTATGTTATTTCCTACTACGTCTAATTTTCTTTGATTAGCTTTTAAACCACTAATTCCTGAATACAACGATGGTAACATATATTTTTACCTCCAAAATTTTATTTTAATTATTTTTATACTCTTTGCTTCACTCGATCCGCAAAGTACAGCCCCCGTATTGGTCCAGCTGTTTTACAAAATTACTACACTATCTACATTAGTAAAGACATTTCCTTTACTGCTTTCTTTATCTACTGCTGTAATTATTGTCCTATTTTTTATAGAAGTTATAAGTGCAGTATCTTTATACAATATCAATGATTCTTTTGAACCTTTTTCTTCCGCCTTATTTATTCCTTCATTTATGCTTTTCATATCAGCTTCATTAAAACTTATGTTTCTCTGTTTTAATCTTTCTGCTGCATGATTGGATATAACAAAACTTTCATTATTATTAATTTTTTTGTTAAGTATGTCCTCAAAAGAACCAGTATTCTTATTGCCTTTATTTTTTTCTACTTTATTATAGGCTGGAAAATCTCCAACAAGGTGCAGCTTACCATTTATAACCCTATATCCCATAATATCACTCTTTCTAACATACCTTTATTTTACTTTAGCTACCTTATCAAAAGAAAAATCCTTAGTTTCAGTATCTGATGTTTGAACACTTATCTTTATACCGCTAGTGTCTCTTAATATCTCCTTTACTATTCCAGTATAATTATTACCTTCACTATCCTTCTCATCTAACTCTACAGTTTTTCCTATTAAAGCAGCTGCGTTTAAAAGATCACTATTAGTACCTGCTGTTGTTGTATTATTGCCTTTTATTGAAGCTACATCATCTAAGTCAAAATCTTCTACATCATCAACAGTATTTCCACTACTATCTTTCTTTGTTCCAACCGAAACACTAATCTTTACAGCACTACCACTTTTTGCTACACTTTCTACCACACCACTATATGCTTTTCCATCTGAATCAGCTTTATTTAATGTGACGGTTTGTCCTATAAGATTGTTTGCCCCTGATAGCCTCATGGTGCTATTCAAATTAGCCATTTGCTCAAGGCTTGTAAATTGTGCCATCTGCGATACATATTCAGTACCATCTTTGCTGTTTTCAGGATCCTGATTGGATAACTCTGCTGAGAGTATCTTTAGAAAAGCGTCTTTATCCATGTCTTCCCCTGCTTTTACTATTTTTGTACCTCTTGTGGTCTCAGTCGCATTAACATCAATACTACTGCTAACTGTACTTGCCATCTTTTTTCCTCCTTTATTTTTTTATAAAACTTATTTTTGTAAACTCTGAGACGTAATCACTGAATAAGCGATCATCTGAAAATCAGCACTCTGTGTAAGTGACTATCACCAAATCATAGATTTGGGATATCTACTTAAGATTTTGATGCCTGTTTAAGCCAGTATATTTAAATTACTGTCAACATTTGCTACATTCTCTTCAACATTTTCTCCATCTATAGCTCCAACAGACTGACTCTTCTTACCTTTGTTTTGTTCACTGTTTCTTTGATCCTTTGAACCATCTTTAAAGAAAGTGGTATCATCATTATAAATATTTAGTGCTAAACTATTAATTTTTATATCGCTATTTTGAAGCTTATTATTCATATCCAATAAATTAGAATTTAATAAATTGTAAGCTTCTTTATTTGAAGCTGATATTGTTGCCTTCATAGCTCCTGATTCCATAGTAAGCTTTATAACAACTTCTCCAAGTTCTTTTGGATTTATCTTAACAGTAAGATCCTTCAGGTTATTCATCTCCATATACTTTACTGTTTTTATTAAATCTGCACCAATTGTAGCTTTATTTATAACTACATTCTCTGCACTAGGCATATTAGCATTTTCTACCTTAACATTATTAAACTGTGCCATAAAATTAGTAACCTTTGAAATTTTGTCATTACTGTTATCGGATAAAAGATTTTTCAGGAAATCTTCGTCTGACTTAGAACTGCTATTTTCCATCATTAAGTTTGTATTTTCTGATTTTTTATCAGTTTTAGCTATTACATTTGTTTGACTTTGATTCTGAATGTTTTGTGTTTCAGTTTTTATGTTTTGTGATAAACTCTTCTGATCTTTTTGATTACTACTGCCATCGCTTAATTTGCTTTTTAATATATCTACAAGTTCTGTTTGTGTTTTTCCTGATGTATTGTTAGTATCTAAGTCTTTAACATTATCTTTCAATATATTAGAAAATTCCAATTGCAATTTTTGAAGTATACTATCACCCTTTGAACTTAAAGCTTCTTCAACCTTAGAAGAATCTAACTTACTTGAGGATTGAAGTTCATTAAATAATTTTAATATATCAGAATTTAAACCACTTTTTGTATCTTTTGCTGTATCTACATTGGATAATTCTTGTTCAATACAATTAGATATAACATTGATTAGCTTATCGGCATTTTCTTCAGCAAAATTTTTTATTTTTAAATAATCAGCACTGTTAAACTGCCCATTCATAAGAGTCATAAGAATAGCCAATAGTGAATTCGAATCTCCACTGTCCTTGGTGTTTGCTCCTAAAAGTTTTTTAATTATAGCTTCCTTTAACTCCTTTTCTGACTTTATGGCATTGATTTCATCATCAGACATACCTGCTTCTTTTAAAGCACTCTTTTCTTCTTTTGACAAAGGCTTATTGTCTGTGTCATCAACCTTGTTATTTCTTGTGCTTTTATTATTACTTGAATTATCTTGTATAGTGCTATTTTTATCATTACTTTGATCTGTTTGTCTAGTCTGAGTAGTCTGAGTAGTCTGAGTAGTCTGAGTATCTTGGATGCTTTGAGTGTTTTTAACGCTTTGACTCGTCTTTGCAAATATCTGATTAAAATCATTAGAATCTGAAGATCTTGTATTTAACTTAGTTGAACCAGCAGTTAATGCTTTTAAATACAATGAATTAATCTCCATTTAGTCACCTCCTTTTAAATTTTTGAGATTTCTTATAAAACCATATAGGGCAAATTCATCATTTGCTTTTTGCTCTATTTGATTTTGTTCTTTCAAAAATGCTTCCTTTTGCTTTTCCTTTAAAGTCTCTACAGTTTTTCTTTCTATTTGCTTTTGCTTTAAATCTTCTCTTTTTAATTCAAGTACTTTTTCTTTTTTTGAAAGATCTTCAGTAGTCTCATTTATACTAAGATTTATAGCATTTAGATATACATGCCTTATTTTTTGTTCTATAACAGACTCTTTTTGTGGTGTATTTCTATACTTCTCATAACTTTCCTTTAATCCATTAAGCTTTTCTTCTGCCATTAGTTTCTCGCTTTGAGCCTCTTTAAAATTTCTTTTGCATTCTTCCTCTTTTTGTAATCTTATGTCTAAAAGCTTCTGTAACCTAAATTTATATTGATCCATATATCACACCCCACTTTTTTCAATTTACAATTAATTGAAAATTTTTCTTAATGCATTAATGCTTTCCTGAAAGCTAGAGTGCTCTTTCATACCCTGTTTTAAATATGATATTATTTTGTCGTAATATTCTATTGAAAGGTCTATTTTCTTATTACTTCCTTTAATATAAGCTCCAAGATTTATTAAATCCTCTGAGTTTTTATAAGTTGCCATCAAGTCTCTGGCAAAGGATGCTACCTCTTTGTGTTCATCTTCTGATATTTCAGACATAAGCCTACTTACACTATTTAGAACATCTATAGCAGGATAATGATTTTTAGTAGCTAGCGCACGAGAAAGTACAATATGTCCATCTAATATACCTCGCACTGCATCTGCAATTGGCTCATTAAAATCATCACCATCTACCAGTACTGTATAAAAAGCAGTAATTGATCCCTTATCCGACATTCCTGCACGTTCCATAAGTCTTGGAAGCATTGCAAATACTGAAGGTGTATATCCCTTTGTTGCTGGTGGCTCTCCTATAGCTAGTCCTATTTCTCTTTGGGCCATAGCAAATCTTGTGACAGAATCCATCATTAGTATTACTTTTTTTCCTTTATCTCTAAAGTATTCCGCAATTGCTGTTGCCGTAAAAGCTCCTTTAAGCCTAACTAGAGCTGGTTTATCTGAGGTTGCACATACAATTATGGATTTTTTCATTCCTTCTTCACCTAAGTCCTTTTCAAGAAAGTCTCTAACCTCTCTACCTCTTTCTCCGATTAGCGATATTACATTAACATCTGCCTCTGCATATCTTGCAATCATTCCAAGAGTTGTACTTTTGCCAACACCACTACCTGCAAATATTCCAATTCTTTGTCCCTCACCACAGGTTATAAATCCATCAATTGCACGAATTCCTGTTGGAATGACATTTTTAATTCTTCTTCTCTTCAAAGGATCTGGCGGCTCTGTATCCAAAGGATAAAGAGTACCTCCAAGTGATAACTCTCCTTCTAATGGATTTCCAATTCCATCTAAAACTTTTCCAAACAACTCATCTGAACACTTTATACTTAGAGGTTTTCCTTCTGGAACCACTCTACATCCTGGCGCTATACCTATTAATTCACCTAAAGGCATTAATATTACATTATCATGTTTAAAGCCAACAACTTCACAAGGAATGGCAGTATTCTTTTCATTATAAACTGTGCAAACTTCCCCGACAAAAGATCTTATTCCCTCTACCTCAACAGTAAGTCCTATAACTTTTTTTACAATTCCCTCAGAGTATGTGAAGTTAGTTTCTTCTATTTTTTTATTTAACAAATCAAAGTTTAAGTTAATCATTAATTTACTCCACACTATTAAATATTTCTCTAAGCTTTTCCATAGCTATATCTATACTCACTACTACTTTCCCACTATCTCTTTCTATAATTGCACTGCCCTCTTCTATAGATTCATCTGGTATTACAAATACATCTGCTTTTAAAGGTATTTGCGACTTCCACTGGTCTATATTTCTATCAAATTCTTCACAGTAAATTTTATTGCTTTTTATCACTATACTCTTAGAATTCTTTACTTCTGATAAAGTTTCAAATATTAAGTCATTTAATGCTTCTTTATCTTTTACTTCTCTTCTTAACATATTTTCAACACAATTAAATATTAAGCTTCTTATTTCTATTTCTTTTTCTTGTAAATATCTATCTTTTTCTTCTTCACAACTTCTTAATATATTATCGGCATTATTCTTTATAAGTTCTGCCTCTGCCAATGCTTTATCTATATTACTTTTATAACCATCTTCATAGGCTTTATTAAACCCATCATTATAACCTTTTTCATTCCCCAAATTATATGCTTTCTCATAAGCTTCTTTTTCTAATCTTTCTGCTTCTTGATAAGCAACTGAAAGTATTTCCTCACTTTGCCTTCTAGCATTTTCTATCATATTCTTAGCTAGATTTTCATAGCTATCGATGAAATTTTTAGCGTTAGTTTCACTTTCTTCTTTCTGCTTAATATTTCGTTCAATTTCTTGCTTTTCTTCAAATTCTGTAATTATCTCCTTTGGCTTGTTGCTAATTACGCTGGAACTTTTAATGACCCTATACGATGATTGCATCTTCGCCACCTCTTGATATTACTATTTCTCCTGATTCATCTAATCTTCTTATTACACTTACAATCTTTTGCTGTGACTTTTCTACATCCATAAGTCTTACTGGACCTAAGAATTCTATATCTTCTTTTAGTGCAGCAGCGGCTCTCTTTGATTGGTTTCTATAAATAGCATTTGCAACTTCCTCTGAGCAACCTTTGAGTGCCAACGCAAGTTCTTTAGTTTCAACCTCTCTAAGAACTCTCTGAATAGAAACATCATCAAGAGTAACAATATCTTCGAATATGAACATAGATTCTTTGATTTTTTCAGCAAGTTCTGCATCTTCTTTTTCCAACGATTCAGTAATATTTCTCTCTGTAGTTCTATCAACTTGATTTAATATATCAACAAGAGCCTGAACTCCACCAATTGCCTTCATATCAGATTTAACTACCGAAGACAACTTGTCATCTAAAACTTTTTCAATCTCTTTAACTACTAATGGTGAAGTATTATTCATCGAAGCAATTCTAAAAGCTACTTCTGCTTGAACTTCTTCTGGCAATTCAGATAGTATTTGACCTGATTTATCTGCCTGAAGATAACAAAGTATCAAAGCAATGGTCTGCGGATGCTCATTAGATATAATATTTAAAAGCTGCTGAGCATCCGCCTTTCTAGCAATTGCAAAAGGTCTAAACTGTTGTGTAGCCTCTGTTACTTTATCAAGTATTTCCATTGCTCTTTGATTACCTAATGCCTTTGAAAGTAGATTACGAGCATATTCTATACCACCTTCAGTTAAATAATCCTTAGCCTTGTTTATCTGTATAAACTCATGCAATATTTCCTGTTTCTGATCTGACTTTACAGCGGATATATTGGCAATTTCATAAGTTATTTTTTGTATTTCCGATTCTGGCAATTTTTTTATTATATCTGCAGAAGCTTCCGGACCAAGGGTTATAAATAATATTGCTGCTTTTTGAACTCCTGTTAAGCTAGGTGCTTCTTTTGGCATAATTTATCACCTCTCATCCTCTGCTAGCCATGATTTAACAATATCTGCAACCTGTTCAGGTTTCTCTTTAGCGTATTTCTTAATTTCATTTTCAATATGACTTTTTTCATCTTCAGTTTCAAAATCAATAGGCTTGAATTTAGGACGATCCTTTTCACTTTCCAATTCATCTCCTATAATTACATCAATTCCCTGACGTCCAAGTTGTTCTTCTAGTTCTGCTTCTTCTGCTTTCTTCTTTCTTCTCCATGCTATAAATGCGGCTATTCCTCCTGCTAATAGAATTGCCCCTAAAATTCCACCTATGATGTACATTTTACGCTTTGCAGCAGCATCGGCAGCTTTCTTCATAGCATCTAAATCATCCTTAACACCCTTTTGTGCTGTAGTATCAAAAGGAATCCCTTCAACACTTACAGTATCACCTCTAGTTGCATCAAATCCTATAGCTGAGGAAGCAAGATTTTTTATAGAATTTATAGTTGCAGGATCTACATTTCCATCTAATGCTATTGAAGCTGTTAGTCTTTTAACTGCACCTGGAGCCTTTATAGTCTTTTGCTCAACCTTCGGTACGTCGTAGTTTTTTGTACTTTCCTTATGAGTTGACGTTCCATTACCATTACTATTTGTTGTGGTGTTAGTCATATTATTATCTACGGGACTACTAGATCCTGATGTACCTGGTGTTGTAGAACTATCATCTACATTATGTTCGCTAACAACTACACTTTTGGGATCATAGGTTACAGAATCTTGCTGTGTTGCATCAAAATCCAAGTCTGCATTAATTTTTACCTTGACCTTGTCCTTTCCATACACAGCTTCCAGCATACTTAAAAGTCTTTTTTCTACATCTTTTTCATACTGTTGTTTTAATTGCTGCTGTTTTTCAGCTGGTGTTGTCGACGCTGATAAATCTTTGTTATTACCATCATTATATAAGTCCTTTGACAACAAATTCATTTTATCATCTATTACTTCTACATTTTCCTTAGGTATATTCTTAACACTGCCTGATATCAATGATACGATTGATCTTACTTGATCATCAGTAAGCTTTGCTCCTGCCTTCACCTTTATAGTTACAGATGCCTTTCCTGGATCTGTATCCTTAACAAATGTAGTGTCATCTGGCATTACAAGGTGTACTCTTGCATTTTCAACTTCATCAAATCCCTTTATTGTTCTTTCCAGTTCCCCCTGTAGTGCTCTTTGGTAATTTATCTTTATCTCCTGATCTGTAGACCCAAGTTTACTTTTATCTAAAAGTTCAAAACCCTGACTTCCATTTGTCAAGGATACTTCTGATAATATTTTCATTCTTACTGTATCTACTTGATCTTTTGGTACCAATATAGATGTTCCACTAACCTTGGCATCTACTTTATCAGCCTGTAATTGTTTATAGACTGCAGCCGAATCAGAAGAATCCATATTCGAAAATAGAACTGCATATCTAGTTTGCCCAAAATATACTCCTCCAAAAATGAGTGCTGCTACAACTCCAGCAGCTATAACTCCATAGGCTATTTTTCTTTTTTTACTCAGCTCTTTCCATCTTTCAATTAAATTTTTAAACATTTGTGATAGCTTACCCATCCATTTAGCACTCCTTACTACAACTGTGTTCTACTCAATTCTTGGTAGGCCTCCACAAATTTATTTCTAACCTGCACTGCTAATTCTAATGACATCTTAGCTTCTTCTGTATCCAACATAACTTTATGTATATCTGTATCTTCACCTGAAATAAATTTTTGCGTTGTATCATCTGCCTGAACTTGTTGATCATTAACCTCATCAAGCTTTTGCTTCAGCAGTTCTCCAAACCCACCATCCTGACTTTTGGTCTGTTTGTCATTCTTTTCTCCAATACTTTGAAAAATTTTGCTATCTGGCGTAAACTCATTTATTCTCATAATTTAGTCTCCTTATTTGCCAATTTCTAAAGCTTTTAAAAACATGCTTTTTTCTGAGTTAATAGCAGTAACATTAGCTTCATAAGCTCTGGTGGCTACTATCATATCTGCCATTTCATTAAGTATATTTACATTAGGCATTGTCACATAACCCTGATTGTCTGCGTCGGGATTAGAGGGATCATAAACTCTTCTCATAGGAGAATTGTCTTCTTTAATACCAATGGCTTTTACTCCCATTGGCACATCTTCATATTTTCCAGTTTCTTTGTTTAGTTCGCTGCTTAAATTTTCTTGAAATACTGCGATTTTTCTTTTATATGGTTGTCCATTTGCTCCCCTGGTAGTGTTAACATTAGCTATATTAGAAGCTATTGTATCCATTCTAAGCCTTTCTGCTGAAAGTCCACTAGCGCTTATTCTTAAATTATTAAAAGTTTTTATCATTTAATGTTCTCCCCCGTTTTTACTATTTTCCACTTATTACATATCTCTCCGCAGATAACCTACTGTTAACTTGATTTATTAATGCATTATACATTAATGTATTAGCCGCTGCATTTGTCATTTCGTTATCTACATCCACATTATTGCCGTCCTCTCTTATGCTTGTAGTATTATCTGTTTCTGTTTTGATTTCTCCGTATTCACTTCCATATTGCATATGCTTATCATCTGTATTTTTAAGTTCTAAATTATCTGTGCTTTGGTTTAGGGATTCTTCAAAAGTAACATACTGTCTTTTATAACCTTTAGTGTTAATATTAGCAATATTATTTGAGATGGCTTTACTTCGAGCAGAGGTTGCATCTAGAGACTTTTTTAACAAATTATAAGTTAACTGGTCTTTTGATAAATCTGTTATATTCAAGTTATCAACTCCTATACTATTTTATTATTAGACACCGTTTATGTGATTCCTCTTCTATTATAATTTATTTTTGTTTTAAATTAAATATTTTATTAAAAATATTTCTTCCTATCTTTGTCCTATTATTATACAACTAATTATACAATAGTTATTTATCATTTTCTATAAATATTCGATTTTATTATACATATATATAGATAAATATTTTGAAAAAAAAGCAAGTATTAACTTTTAGCTTAAATTATATGTCTAAAAGTTATCACTTGCTTTTTTAATGAACTTATTAAATTACTTACTTCTTACATTCTGTAAAATTTGCAATACATCTTGTGGAAATTTGTTGGTTTGCGCCATCATTGCGTTAGCTGCATCAATTAATATATTATCCTTACTATACTCCATCATTTCCTTAGCTATATCTGCATCTCTTAAACTACTGTCTACATTTTCCATTGTATCGGATATTTCATTTACATCGTTTAGGGTACCTTCAAATCTATTTTCTAGTGAACCATATTTACTTCTTACGTTAACAACCTTGTCAATGGCATTATCTACAATAGTTAACGCATCATCAATAGATGTTCCACCAGCTTCAATGTTAATATCATTTATACTTTTTCCTGCTAAAGCCCCACTGCCTTCTATTGCAAGTTTTCCTGGTGATAAATCATATATAGGTATTTTGACACTATCACCAGAATTTGCACCTATTTGCATATCCAAATTTACAGCTTCACCAATATCCGTTGGATCTAACTTTGTTTTATTCAGAACAGCTTTTCCATTAAATTCTGTATTATTTACTATATCTCCTATGCCTTTCACCATTTGATCAATTTCACTCTGTATGTTCTTTCTATCTTCAGGTGAATTAGCAGAGCTTCCCGCTTGCACAGTTAGTTCTCTTATCCTCTGAAGCATTTGAGTCATACCATCAAGACCACCCTCAGCTGTTTGAAGCATACTCACTCCATCCTGATTATTTTGGGCTGCCATTTGAAATCCTCTGATTTGCATTCTTGTTCTTTCACTTTGTGCTATAGCATTTGGATCATCCTTAGCACAGCTCACCTTGTAGCCTGAAGATATTCTGCTAAGTGCAGTACTTTGTTTTTGCGAAACTTTCATCTGACTTTTATATATCTCTAAGGATGCTATATTATGACTTAATCTCATCATATCACTCCAAACTATATTTTATAGTTTTAATTTGTTATTTTAATATCTGTAGTACTGTCGCTGCTAACATTCAGAAGTGCTGTTCCAATTTGAGTTATTCCATCGCTACTATAGAAATAAACATCAGCATTAGATCCAACTATTAATGATACTACATTCTCTCCTAGGTTACATAAATTATTGTTTCCTTCAACTTTATATTTAGTACCACTAGGAAGATTGGAAGAATTTATAGTTATTTGTTTTAATGTAGGTAAATAAGGTGTTAACGTAACTACCTTAGCATTCGCACTATAGCTATTGTTATCCTTTGCTTTAACAGAAAAAGATAGCACTGTCTTTTTAGGTAGAACCTCTCCTTTTTTTGATTTTACGCCTTTGTTTAAAACTAGCTGATAACTATGTCCTACAACATATCCACCAGAGGGTGCACTTATCTTTATGCTATAGGTATTATTTCCTTCAGTTACAGCAGGTGTAAATGTGCTTCCTGTTGTTAAATCATTAATTTGGACACTATTTGAAAAAGTGCTTATATCTATTTCAGATTTAAATCTTATAGTCCAAGCCTTATTCGTATCTGTTATAACTTTACTTCCCATGTCCTTTGTATCAGAATCTGAAGCAAAGGCCATATTGGGAGCAAAAGACAGACATATTAAAATAGCTAAAGCAACTAAAGCATACTTTTTTAGATTTTTCATACTATTAATTTCCTCCTTAAATTGTTTTACAAAAACATTTTACTCCATTACTTATTTTATCGTTGCTACAAGCTTTTTTCTTTATAGCTCTAATAAAATTTGCACATACATAACTATAACCTTAATTATTTTAATAAAAACAGCCCTATTACTAGGACTGCTTTTATTGAATTTTTCACAACCAAATCAAGTAAACTTACTGCATTTTCGACTTAAACTTGCCATCAATTAAAAACCTAATGATGCTGATGGTATTGTAAATATTATTGGAGCAGCCGCTGAATTTCCAGCTTCATCAACTACATTTACAGCAGTTATAGTTATAGTCTCCCCACCTGATATTGATTCACCTGTGCCTAATGTTATTTTAAAGGTATCGCTATAGGTTGTACCATTATAGGTTGTACTATTTTGAGGAGCTATTATTACTCCTGTAGTTCCAAAACTATTGCTGGATAAAGCTAAATTAGCAGCAGTAATATTACTTGTATTAATTTTGTCATTAAATTTAATTGTTATTGTATCTCCTGCTTGTATAGTATTAAGTGTTCCTCCATCATTTGATGCTGTTATTGGATTTGTTCCATCTGCTGCTGGTGCAGTTGTATCTATAACAATATTTTTAGTACTTGCTAAAGATGTACTATCTGCGTAAGCAGGCAAAATCAAAATATTAGCATCTCCTGTAACACTTCCTGCTGTTGATTTCATAGTTCCTGAATTTAGATTTATTGAACTTACATTTAAATAGTTTGAACTTGGAGTATTATCTGCAGCTCCAACAGTGTAATTAAATACTAGAATACTTGTACCAGATCCACTAGCATAAGTTGCAGTTCCTCCTGAATTTAATGTTAATTTTGGAATTCCTGTAACTGTAACATTACCACTAAAATTAACTGTTATAGGTATAACTGTTCCAGCTTTATAGTTACCATTGCTTTGAGAAGAAGTTATAGAACTTACAGCTGCAAATACATTTTGGCTAATTACAGCATCATTATACCCTGGCGAAGATATAGTTAAACTATGCACACCAGCGGTACTAAAGGTTCCTGCTGGTATCACTATTTTTCCTGATTGAGTTCTATCACAACTACTTATTATATCAGTAGTTCCATCCATTATATGGGTTATTCCAGTTCTCCATGTACTATCATCTGTAAATGTAATATCAATATCTTCTGCTGTAGACTTTCCTGTTGCTGGTGTTAAGTCTGGTGGATTAACGCCTAATACACTATTTGTTACCGTGTAACTACTAAGTGAACTTGCTAGATTTCCTGCTATATCCTGTATATTTCCTGTTGCCCCCGGAGTATAGTTTACTGTTACACTAATACCATGTGGGATTGATGAACCTAAAGTTAAAATAACAGTTTTTCCACTTACTGCAGCTGTAAAGCCAGAAGCAGCTGATCCAGCAATATTAACCCCAAAGTGAGTAGCATCTAAAGCTACACTACTGTTTAACGTTTCATCGTAAGTCAATACTATCTGATTATTCGCACCATTATTGACCGCAGCGCTTTGCAATATTGGTTTAGTTGAGTCAATTATAAAGGAACCTCCACTTTGTGCCAATACAGTTCCGCTACCAATAGTAGTTCCATCCACAAGCACTACTTTATAATCGTTTGTTTGTCTCGGTATAATTATGTTTGTATCTGCATTTGTAAAGTAGGTACAGTTATCTGAAGTCATATATTGTCTTATATCACTTTCTGCAGTATAATTCCAGGAAGTTGGTATTACATAAGCTCTATAAGTTGTTGGTAACCCAGAAACAATGCTTGATATCGGTTGAGATGTTCCTCCCTGTAATGGGGTTGCTGCTACTATCACTGGTGATGCTATAGCTGATGAAGCAGTACCTGGATTTATTAAAATTCCATTAAACAATACAGGATTTGATACATTATTATTTCCATCTAATAAATCTGTTGTAGGCGTAGAATTATCGTTTGTAACAGCTGCTCCAGTTACTTTTAGCACTGGTGCAACACAGTTATCAAAGTTATTTGGCTGTAATAAACCTAATCCTCCAATCTTAGCAGTACCCGCTGTTACGGCTACACCAGTATCAGCCCTTCCGACCGTAGGCACTGTATCAGTTGAAGAAGCTACGTAATGACTATAATTGGCAAACTTGTTACCTATAATCTCTAATGTTCCATTAGATTGGTAAACACCATTTTGATATCCATTTATTGACGCTGAATTTGCAGCAAAATTATTATTGAAAATTACTCCTGTGCTAGCAGAATTAAAATTTATAACTCTATTCAATGCATTTGTAGAATCAAAAACTGAATTTTTAACTGTTAAAGTACCTGAAGTTTGATTAATCCCCCAACATTGTCCATTGTCATTTTTAATATTAGTAAAGTACACCCCATCCAATGTTAAATTCTGTGAAGCATTAATAACATTGGATATATTTTTTGTATTCCCATCTATGGTTAAATTTTTAAGAGTTAACGAACTGCCACTTGCTGTGATAAAGGAACCGTTGTTTAAGCTGTTTATTTTAATTTGAGACATATTTCCTATTCCTTCTATAGTTAGGTCTCTATTAGAAGGCAGAGTGTAGTTATCCATAAGATAAACTCTAGATAACAATTTAATATCCGTTACTGTTGAATCTGCAAATGCAGCAGCCAGCTGTGTATCGTTAGCTACAGTTATAGATTTTTGTGCTCCTATAGTAATTATTACATAACCCTGAAGACCTGTACCATCTTTTGCAGTGGCCCAAACTTTTACTCTTCCATTCTCCAATCCACTTATTACTGCCTTTGTCGGCGTAGTGGCATTTGAATTAATAGTAGCTTTAGTTGTTGCTATTCCATTTGGAGAATCCTCGTCAGACACCGACCAGGTAACAGGAGTACTAGCTGTAAGATTTAATGTGCCATTAATTCCAGATATTGAGTATAACCCACTATCACTTGTTATTTTTATCTCTACTGCTTCAACACTTGGCAAAGTTGATGTCGTAGCTTTCCTTCTTACTTTTACAGGCTCAGTCTTTGGAACCGAACTTATTATAGTACTTCCTAGGCTGCAGGTTTGCCAGCCACTTGCACTTGTGTAATATTGCATACTAGCTGTTGTTCCTGTTATTGTAACTTTATTATTAGCTGTATCATTTGTAATTGCAGTATCATCAAAACTAAGTCCCGAAGGAGCAGCTGCTCTTGGAGAAATCACAATAGC
Organism: Clostridium thailandense; assembly: GCF_019207025.1. Classification (GTDB taxonomy): domain Bacteria; phylum Bacillota; class Clostridia; order Clostridiales; family Clostridiaceae; genus Clostridium_AM; species Clostridium_AM thailandense. The sequence continues at coordinate 29,046 of NZ_JAEEGC010000021.1, forward strand.
AGTAGTAGGTGAACTAGCTGGAGTGTTTCCAGAAGCTTTAATTCTAAACTGTATTTGAGTTCCTCCCTTGCCTATACTTATTGTATTACTAATAACACCTGTTGAAGGTACATCCTTCCAATCAGATTCACCTACTGTTGCTACTTTTCCTGTAGTGCTTATTGGAGCAACTCTATATTGAAGATTTCCTACCACTACAGAGTCTGTGGAAGAGTTAACTAAAAGATTAGTAATATCTATATCATTAGTTGAATCTGCTGGACCAGATGTTGTTACTCCACTCAAATCTATTGACACACCTATTGGTGCTGCTGGTGATTCAACTCCATAGCTTACAGCGGTTCTTCTACTCTCAGCCTGAGTCCCTCTTGTTACACTTACGTATAAAATCCCACCATTTTTATTAAGATCCATCCCCGCTATAGAAATTTTCCCTGAAGAATCTGCCTTTTGTTGAACAATTGGCTTGGTAGCAGTTAACGAATCGTAAACTTTTAATGTATCTCCAGCTGATAAATTTGCACCATCTAAAGTAACTAAAGTATCATTTTTACCTATATTATTTGTAACCTGAACATATTGCGAACCAATTCCAGTGGAAGCCAAACTTAAACTTAATGTTATAGTTTTACCGTATCCAACTATAGTTCCATTAAAAATGCATACACCATTTTTATTCGTGTAATTACTTCTATTCCAATTAACAACTAATTGCTTTATAGTATTATCACTCATAGTTGCTGGAACCTTATCTGGAAGATACTTATCTAAATCTATGTCGCCTATTCCTTTTCCTACGTCAGTATCATCTACTGCAACAGCTATATTGTTTACAGTTTTAATAGTAACAGTAGATTTTGGCTTAGTCACAGCAGCAGTTTGAAGCTTATAAGTGGTATTTCCGTTTTTATCTACAGTAGCCACAGGATCTAGCACCTGATATAGCTTACCATTCTGTGTAAAATAAATTATATCTTTTCTTGTACTTGCATTATCAGGATTTTGTACGTATATGTTTATATCACTAGCTGCTACATCTGTAATTTTTTCTCCAACTCCACCGTTAGTTCCTACCTTATATATTTTATTTCCATCTAGTAAGCTTACGTAATATATATTGGAATCAGACACATTGATATGTGTAGCTTCTTCATCCTCTGGAACACTGCTATTTCCATTTTTATCAGTGGTAACCAGCTTTATACTTATACTAGATCCATCTAATTTATATACTTTCCCATCTGCAGTAGAGTAATAAACATTAGAAGAATCTGAAGTATTAATATATCTTACATTATATATAGAAGACGATCTTAGCAATCTATTACTTCCATCTAAGGATATACTATAAAGTCTTCCTCCATCAGAAGCATTACTGTAAAATATAGTATTTCCTCCTGATATACTTACATAATCAGCTTCATCACTACACAAAGGAGTAGAGTTTCCCGAAGCATCTAAACAATATAGTTTTCCTCCATCAGATTTATTACTATAATAAACCTTATCTCCAACTACATTCAAAAAGGTTCCAATATTATCACTTATTTTTTGCTTTTTAGTACCATCTATTTTCACCTTATATATTTTTCCGCCATCGCTATAATTACTATAATACACCCATCCACCTACAGCTGTAACATACTTGGCGTTGTCATCACATATAACATAATTTTCTAAGCCACTATCACTCATCTTGTATATTTTTCCACTATCCGCAGTATTAGAATAATATCTGTAAGTACCATCTGAAGCCACTAAACCTGTATTAGACATATTACCTTGTCCTAAACTGCTTGATGATGATGTAGGTGTAGTAGTAGCATATGAAGTTAGGGGAACATTAATTGTAGAAACACTTCCATCAGTAGTACTAGGTAACGTTAAACTACCTGTTGCTATAAAATTGGTTGTATCGCTATCAGAAAATAAATATAATGTTACTGATCCTGAGCTGCTAGTAACTGATGTAGCTATAGTATCGTTTATACTCTTTAGTGCAACCAATTTAGTATTAGCTACACTATAATAAGAAGAACCAGTAATTCCTGAAATATTTATAATTTTGGTATTTAAAAGATATAGACTGTTATCTATAATCTTTGTTAAACTAACCTGTACAGTAGCATAGCTTGAACTTGCTACTGGATTATATCCACTGCTATTCCCATAAACATAAGTAATAGTAGTTCCATTCTTGTAGTAGTATATGTTACTACCAATTAATGAAGATAGCTGAGTTTCTGAAACTACACTATTTGTAACTACATTTAGTATTGAGCTGCCATTACTATAATATATTTCAGTCGGATTATTAAATATTTGATTGTTTATTTGATCAATTTGGCTAGCTATGTTTGAATAATAATAAGCTTTATTGCCTACAATTAACATAGGCTCTTGTGGTAATGCTGCTTTGACATGTTGTTGAACTCCAACACAACCCGCAGCCGCCATCACTAGAAACCTTAATTTTTTCATCTTAATCCTCCTTTTGAATCTTTTGTTTAATACTATGTTTATCGTAAACTCCTATAATTAATTAAGTACTATAGACATCCACGGCCGACACTTAACTTTATACTTCAGGATATGTTAAATGTCTGTTTTTGGTATCTATATCATACTTTATCTAATAGAAGTCAATAGAAAAGAGCTTGAATTCCTCTTTTCTACTGTACTTTAATTACAACAGGTACTGGAACACCACTATTATAGTAGTCTATAGTAGCTTGTACAGTGTAAGAAGCTGAATCTGATGGAGATATAACTGGTGGATTCCATAATGATACTTTTACTAATTTATATAATGGAGTAACCCCCTGTGGATTTGATATTATAGCATACAATTTAATATCTTCCATTTTTATTACTCCACTTGCACTTATAGTAATCGGTATAGGAGTAGTAGGACTGTAACTGGTATTAGTAGCATTAGGATTAGTATAGTCTGATGTAATTCCTATAACTTTAGGAATTATACCTATAGTAGCAGCCACTTTAGTACCATTACTTGTAACCCCTTCTAATCTCATAGTAGCTATTCTACAATCATCAAGGTATTGACTCGCATCAGTTGTTATATTTGAAGAAGTACCTATACTTACTCCAGTTTTCCATGTAACCTTTACCTTTTTATTAGTTAACGGATCTGTTATCTGAGTTGGGTATACATCTCCTTGAACAATAGGTGATAACTCTCCTATATCTCTAGAAGGGCTATTTGAATTACCTCCATTATTTCCACTATTCCCTGAATTGTTTGGATCTAAATCTACCCCACCTTCAGATGTTACTATCATAAGGTAACTAACCCTTTTACCGCAGTCTGGAACTGTACCTTTTAGTATATGCGTACCTTTTCTGCTTCCCTTTATGAGTGTACTTGCTGCATCCCAATCCACATCAAAAGCGGTGCTGCTTCCATCTTGCATTAACGCTATTACTTGACTTGGCATATCAGAACTTATATAATCATTCATTTCATCTGTGGTTGCAAAAACCTTCTTAAAATCTGGTATGCTTGCTACAATTGATGCAGGATTTATATTTAGTGTCAGCTTAACTTTTTTACTATACTTGTCTACAGTACCGTTAAAAACATAAACTCCAGGTTTATTACTACTTTGTGTCCCGTAATCCCAGTTTACAGGAACTTCGGCCCAAGTTCCATCTGTCATTTGCGCAGTAACTGTTGATGGAATCTGGTAGGTTTCTCTGCTATCAGCAGTATCTGTTATATCATTAATCTTATAAGGTATTGGCTTTACTGTAAGTGTTGCATATACAGTCTTATCTGTTCCATTTATTTTTCCTAAAAAATTATATATTCCTGGCTTTGTCGTATTTACTTTAGTAAGATTCCAATCAACTGCTACTTCTTTTTTTGTACCATCTGTAGCAGTTATTATGATAGTTTGTCTAGGAGTATATTTTTCATTTTGCAATATAGTATCTGTTATATTTTGAGTACTTCCCACCGCAAGTGGAAGATCTTGCGCAGCTAGTTCTGTAGCATAGCTTACTGATCCATTTCCTCCCAGAATCTTCAATTTAGTTACTATATGTTTCTTTAAAAAGTCTTGTGTAGAGTTGTCCATAGGACTATCTACAAATAACACTGGTGATGATGTGCTAGGTGCTAAAGCAGATGCTCCCAAAGAATCGGGAAAATCTTTAGCCGAGGCTATATATAAAGTATTTGTATCCACTTCATTTTGGAAAGCCTCTATTATACTAGTGTTTCTTTCATAATCATTGCCATAGCCTATTCTCTTAACATTCGATAACCCACTTATAGCATTATCACTTATCATATTTTGATCCCCAATAACATATATCTGGGACATTTTTGATGTATTACCTAAATATTTTTTCACTGAACTACTTAAAGATGTCCCATCTGTTAAAATTATTGGCATACCTTTTAGTGCAGCTATGGATGCTATAGACATTCCATCTTTAAAATTATTACCGTTTATAATAGCAACTTCGTCATGTTTACCAATCTTTGCTGCTACTTGAATAGCAGTTTCATATCTATCGCTTCCTCCAAGTCTTGTAACCTTTATTTTTTTTGCCTTCAAAGCATCTTCTATACTCTGAGATACTACCCCTTTTCCTCCTATTATAAATACATTTTTCACATTTAATCTTGTAAGTTCTGAAGAAGTATATGGATTTAATATCTCTGCTCCAGTTAAAAGTATAGGTGCATCATATTTTTTTGCTAGAGGCGCTGCCGAAAGAGCATCTGGAAAATTTTCGCCATTTACTATCACTGCATAGTCTGTATCTTGCTTCCATCCATCCTCACATACTTTAGCTGCTGTTTCATATCTATCCATGCCATTATACCTAGTTACTACTGGCGAAGCCTGAACTTTTATGGTACCTAAGGTTCCTGCAACTGCAGCTGCTGCTACTAATAATACTAATTTTTTACTCTTAAGCACTCCTACTAACTCTGACTTATTCATTGATATATATGCAGCTCCTTTCCTTTAATTTTCTTCAATTACTGAACTTATTGCATTGAAGAAGTTTCTATAATTATCATACATATTCACCTTTTCCTGAGCAAAATCCTTATCTTTTTGTCTTTGCTCAATATCATATTGAAGTTCTTGAATGGTGCTGGCACCGCTGTAACTCGGACTTTGCATACTTGCTATCTGAAGCTGTGCTTTCATATTTTCTATTTCCTTATTACACCTTTCAACGGTTGTCCTATAATAGTCATACCTATAATCTGAATAAACACAATTTATATTATTTATTATTTTCATCATATCTTTTGCATTATAAGTAGCCACCAGTTGATTATTTAAATCTCTTACTTTAGTATTCATATCATCTTTTTTCTTTATATCCGCTATTTGATTTTCCATATTTTCTATATTATCATTTATACTCTTAAGTTGTGTACTTGATAATCCTTGTGCCGTTAGCTGGCTCTTTTTCCAATCTCTTTCTTTATAAAGTCCTGAAAGTGTACTGTCATAAGCTTCCGAAGCATACGGACGATAAAGTTGTCTATACTTAAGTTTATCAAAATCACTATAACCATACATAGTTGAAAAGTTATCAATTTCATTTTTGATTTGAACATTCATTTCAATATCTTTTGAATAAAAATCACTGCTCTCATCTATTAATGATGTATCAAAGTCTTTATAATACAATGAATCTTTATAAGAAAGTATAGGAGTATAATCCTTAATAGGGTTATCTTCTAAATACAAAGTATTCAAACCACTTAATCCTTTTATATAGGTTAAATCATCAATCCCATTACTGCTTGCATTTAAATATTTTAACTTGTTCAGATATTGTAATGGCTTTAAATCACTTCCGTCTATACTAGTGTTATTGCTTATATCTAAATAAGTAAGATTAGTTAATTTTTCAACTGAATCTAAATTACTTATATCAGTATGACTTAAATTTAAAGTAGTTAAGCTAGTCAATTTCTCGAGATTTGTAAGGCTTCCTAAATCGTTTCCCTTTAAATTTAAGGATGTAAGGTTTGTAAGTACGTTTAAATTTTCTAAATCTGAACTAGTTATCCTATTTCGTGTACTATAATATTCTTCAGAATTAGAATTACTCAAATCTAAGAAAGTTAAATTAGTAAGGTATCTAAATACATTTTCACTTATCTTATCATAGTCATTATCATTGTTATCACTGCTATTCTCTCTTGAATAATCAAAAGTACTTATATCGTTATCACTTAGATTTAACTGTTTAAGTTCCCTAAGGTTAGATAGATACGATATATCCTCTATTTCATTGTGACTTAAGTTAAGATCTTCAAGGTAATATAATTTCAAAAGCGGTAACACATCTGTTATCTGATTATAACTTAAATCTAAACTTTTTAAATTAGAACAGTTATCGAGTCCTGTGAGATCATCTATTCCCTGATTACTTAAATCTAAAGATGTAATATCCTTTAGATCTGAATAGTGCAATTCTCTGTCATGAATTCCCACCTTATCTCTTATAAGTTTTTCTAACTGCTTGTCCTTAAATTCTGCTGTATCTGAATTATTAAAAGGAGCAGTATTGTCAAAGGCCACAGTCCCAAAAATACTACTTACTCTGCTATCCGGCATTACCGCTTCTCCGCCTAACACCGTTAAATATTCTGGTGCTGTACTATTGTATCCATAATTAGGTATTTTACTTAAAATAAAGTTTTTTAGCATTTGTGTATTAGAATCTCCAGACAGTATAACTGGAGATTTAGTTTTTGCAGCAAGTGCTGCACCAGACAATGCATCTGCAAAGCCGTCTCCAGAGGCAACAAACATATTATTAAGTGAAAACAAATCATACTCTGTAGAATACTGAGTTTTCTTATAGTCATCACTACTATTGCTGTGATCATCATAATTTACAGTATTACCATCAGAATGTTCTATAAATCTAGCTATTATGTTTATGTTCCTTTCATATTTATCTTTTCCAGTTATTCTTTCCACACTTCCATACTGTTTTATACTAGCGTTATCTGTAAAGGTATTTTCAAATTCACTTGCTACATTATCACTCACTACATCATTATCCCCTACTACAAAAATCTGCATGTTTCTGAAGTCACCTACATTATCATCACTTTTATCCGTATCTCCATTGTGAAGATTACTGTATTCTGAATTCCTTATAGTATTTAAATTACGTATATATTGTTTAGTTGTATCTGGCATAATATTTCTAGGTACCAAGAGTACCGGAACTCCCATAGCGGCAGCCGCTGGTCCTACAGATATTGCATCTGCGTAATCTTCTCCTGTTGCTACAGTTAAAGTATCCACATTTCCAAACTTTTCTGCAATTTTTACAGAGGTATCATATCTATCTATCCCTCCTAGTCTCTCTATCTGCATTCCTTCAGCTGCAAGTTGTTCTTCAATATTGCTGCCTACTGATCCAGTACCTCCTATTATGAACACTTTTCCTACCTTCAAGCTTTTAAGTTCTTCCATTACATCTGCTGGAAGTGAATTTTTATATGTTAGTAATATAGGTGAATCATATTTTTTAGCTAAAGGAACTGCGCTTAAAGCGTCTGGATAATTTTCACCACAGGCAAGTATTGCATAATAAGAGGATGTCCAACCATCTTGAGCTACTTTCACTGCAGTAGCGTATCTATCGCTTCCCGCTAAACGCTTTGTAGTCGGAAAGGATGCATATACTTTATACGAAAAACCGTTTAGTAATATACTAGTACATAATGTACTTAATAAAATCATCTTAATTATTGGTTTATTATTTCTAATCAAATTTCTTCCCCCAATATCCTTATTAATGTTGCGAGCTAGTTGTTTTACACAAAATTTAACCAATATTACTTAATATTTATCTGCATTCTATACTTTACTATCGTATAATTTTACATAAAACTTAACCCAAGTCCACATATGGAAATATGTAACATAATATTACACATATATTTCATTATATAACAAAAAAACAAAAGACCTCAAGGTTAATTACTTAAACCTTAAGATCTAATCTCTCAATCTTTTCATTTTTATATAAAAATTTTATATAAAATTTATCTTTTAATAGATAAATTTTGTATCAAGATTTTCAGTTTTTACATACACTTCAAGGATTTGAAGTGCTTCCTTCTCTGTTATTTGCTTGTTTACAAGTTTACGATGCAATATATATAAATTAGCATTAGCATCAGGATCTACATTTTTTGTTTCTCTCATTCTCTTAAGAATCTTTTGTTCAACGGTCAACTCTTCCGCATTTAATTCATTTTCCAACAATTTAATCAAATCTTCTGATTCTTTTTTTATATTTTTATCTTTAGTTGTTAACTTAATAGTATTTAATGAAATTCTAAGTTTATCTATAAATTGCTGTGACATCAATATTTTTTCATCATTACTCAAATCAATTTCCCACCTTTTTACATTATTTTAGCATTTTCCTTTATATATCTATATTTTATCAACGCACTTTCTAGTATGTCAATTAAAATACTATGATATTTTAAGAAATTAAATTCAATCTCAGTCAATTTTATTACATTTTTTCTATTTATTGTTATATAATATATATTAAACACACTATATTTACCTTTATTATATCACATTGTTAAATAATATTTTTAAATACTCTTTGTAAACTATATTAGTGTAAAAGGAGATTTCTCATATGGAACTCAAAATTAAAGAGCTACCAAGCGTAGAAAAAGCCTTGAATTTTGATTTAGAAGAATATGCAACAATGTTATGGTCAACAAAGTATGGTTTGTGGAAATGGGATATTCTAAACAGTAAAATTTACTTCTCTGATAGATGTTTTGAAATGCTTGGATATAGCGAAAATAATATATATCCTTATATATCACATTTAATTTATAAAGATGATATTAAAGATTTTTCTGATAGCCTATGCTATCACATTAAAAATAAAATTGATATATTCCATTTCGAGGTCAGACTTGTAAAAATTGATGGAAGTTATATCTGGTCTTATATAGAAGGTAAGATCTTATATGACAAATGCGGAAAAGCTTTAAAAATGCTTGGTTCAATCTCAAATATTACTCACCGAAAAAAATGGAAAGATAATCTTTATAAAATAGCTTTTTATGATACTCTCACTAAACTTCCTAATCTAAATAAACTTAAAAGTGATCTAGAAAAATTATGCCGAAGTAGTAATAGTTTCTCAGTAATAACCTTAAATATTGATAATTTTAGGACTATAAATAATACTTTAGGTCATGATATAGGTGATAAATATCTAGAAAAGATATCTATGCTACTTCAAACCTTTTGTAGTAATAATTGCTCAGTGTATAGACACTCTGGAGATGAATTTGTATTTATACTGAAAAATAAGGATGCAAGCCAAGTTGTAGAATCCTTTGCTAATCTAGTTCAAAAAACATTGTCTAATAATACCTTCTACATTAAAGGTAATGAACTAAATATAACTACCACTATTGGTATAAGCATTTTTCCTGATCATACTTCAGTACCCTCCGAACTTCTTAGGTTTTCCAGTAGTGCTATGTATTATGCCAAAAACTTTGCTAAAAGTACTTATATAATATATAATGACACTATTTCTTTAATAGCTCTAAAAAAATCAAAACTCGAAAATAATTTAAGAGTAGCACTAAATAATAATGAATTTGAAGTTTATTATCAACCTCAAGTAAATATAAAAAATGGTAAATTAATAGGCATGGAAGCTCTTTTAAGATGGATCAAACCAGATGGAAGTACAATTATGCCTTCAGATTTTATCCCTATAGCAGAGGACACAGGACTTATAATATCATTAGGTGAATTTGTACTTAAAGAAGCCTGCAGCCAAACCAAGTTATGGCACACAAAATATAGTATTCCACTAAAGATTTCTGTAAATATATCTGAAAAACAACTGGAAAACAAAAATTTCGTATATATAGTCTCAGATATTTTGAAAGAAACTAAACTCGATCCAAAATATCTTGAATTAGAAATAACAGAAAGCTCTGCCATCAAGGATTTTAATAATATTGTAGCACTCCTCAATAAACTTAAAGATATAAATGTAAAAATAGCTTTAGATGATTTTGGTACCGGATACTCCTCCCTCAGCTATTTGAAAGAGCTTCCTTTAAACACAATAAAGATTGATAAAAGCTTTATAGATAACATCGAATGCGATCAAAAGAAAAAGGCAATAATAAAATCTGTAATAATTCTATCTCATGATATAGATTTGAACATAATATGTGAAGGTGTAGAAACTGAAGACCAGTTAAAATTTTTAAAGAGCATTAACTGTGATGAAGTTCAGGGATTCTATTTTGGAAAACCCCTTTATGCTGAAGAATTCGAATGTAGGTTTTTGAAATAGAGTTGTACCCCCGAAAGTAGGCTTATGCTGCATATAGAGTTGAACTGCCGAAACTTAGCTTACACTCCGGGATATGTTGCCAAACTTCGGCACTATAAAAACTTTTTGTCAGTCTAAAGTTCAGCATTTTGAAACTCTAAGAATCTTTGATAAACTCGTACCTCAAACATATCAAAACTTCTAAGACTTTCTAAAATGCTTCACTAAGACTGACTAAAAAGTTTTTATATGTGCTTTCAGTTTTGGCAACATATCCCTGCGTATAAGCTAAGTTTCTAGTTTCATTTTACTTCATATCTGAGTACATATCTTCAAAAATAATAAAAGATAATGTTTATTAGAATCGTAAATTAAACTGCATCTTCCTTTTTGCTGCCTAAGAACTGGATTCCATCTGCTTCAACTTGGGTAATGTATTTTTTCGAACCATTTTCAGTGGTATAGCTTCTTGTAACTATTTTTCCGCTTACTCCAATAAGTTTTCCTTTAGTAAGATGAGGACTGATTTTGTCTGCATGATTACTCCAGTAGACAACTGAAATAAAGTCTGTATCTCTTTCACCATTTTTCTTAGGGAAACTTCTATTTACAGCAAGTGTAAATTTTGCTACACCTCTTGTACCATCATCAAGCTGTACGAAATCTGCATCCTTTGTAATTCTTCCTATAAGTACTACTTTATTCAATGTTCAAACCTCCTAATTAGTTTTCTACAATTATGTCCACATTATGAGATTTTAAACATCTACTGAGGATTTCCGCATTTGTCGCAGTATTGAGCTTTTTTATCTATTAAGACACCACAAATTTTACATTCTTTTTTGTTTTTTAATTTAAGTATCTTCTTTTTAATTTTTCTCTTTTCTTCTTCCAATTCTTTAACTTCTTCACAGTATTTAACTATTTTTTCCGAGTCATATTCTTTGCTTTTATACATTTTATATACTTTTTTACCTATTTCCATATATATATCATTTATCGCATTATTATAGGATGCCATTGTCAGTGATAGATCCGAATACTCTATCAATTCTTGTGACTTCTTAACTGCTTCATCAGCACCCTCTTTTAGAGAAAGTTTTATTAGTTTTAATTTATTACTCATTGACATAGCTAAATATCATCGCCTTTAAGAGCCCACACAGGGTATAAAGGAACATTTTTTAAATTTCTAGTACTATCCGCTGCTGCTTTGATCAGATTGTATTGTCTTAATCTTTGATTAACTACTTTCCAATTTATATTTTTTATGAATATATCGATATATTTACTACGATCTGTTGCAAAATCTAAGAAATATGCATGTTCATAAACATCCATAACTAATAAAGGATACGAATTCCACACTGCTCCGACATCATGGGCGTCTGAACCAAAAACATGAAGTCTATTATCTAACGGATCTATAGCAAGGATAGCCCATCCCCTAACGGATAAACCAACTTCTTTAAGGTATCCAAGAAAATCTTCAAAGCTGCCAAAATCTCTTTTTATTAATTTTACTATTTCCCCTGCCGGATTATTAAAATCTCCTGTCATGTTTTGAAAATAAAGCTCGTGCAGCTTTACTCCATCAAGAGCATAAGTTTCCCCTAATTTTAAGCTTCTCATCTTACTATAAGTAGAATTACTGTTTGGAAAATCCTTTGCATTATTTGGAATGTTCCATATTTCATTCATTTTTGACACGTATCCCTCATATAACTTATAATGCTGCTGCAGTTGCTTTAATGTCATCCCCTGTACTGATGAAAAATTATATTCTTTTGGTGTTAATTTAAACACTTTTTATTTCTCCCAATAATATTAATTCACAATAATTATATTCTATAGCAAGTGAAAATGTACCAACATTTTATAGAGTTCCAGCATCGAAATTTAACTTATAAAAAATATTCATTGGTAATAGCTAACATAAGTTAAATATTTTTTAGAGGACAGAAGACAATTGACATAGGACAGTTAAGGAGGATTTTTCTCCGCTGTACTACGAAAAATCTTTAATTTAAAAGAAGCTCCTGTCCTCTTGTTTCGCAGGACTACTTTCTGAGTATCTGAATAAGCGATGTTTTGCATTCGCAAAACAAGCCTAAAAAAATAAATTAGCTTTCTGACGTAAGGAAGAAAACTTACCTTCACTGGCCTTTGTCAATTGTCCTCTAGAAATATGTTTTCATTTTCCAATTATTACCGATAATTCTCATAGTATAAGTTAAGTATCGGCCTTGAGTGTCTATAACTCTACACTACACTTGTAATTACTAAATTTATACTTTTTACTAAATCTATTTCGTAAGGTTCTATGTCCTTCTTTTGCTCATCATATATAACTCTTATTATAGGTCTATCTGGAAAATTTTCATTTTGCCTTACAACATATCCTTCCACTCCATTTGATAGCTTAACACAGCATCCTAATGGATAAACTGAAAAGGACTTTCTGAATACTTTTACTATATTTTCATCAAAAATTGTACCACTACCTGCTAGTATTAATTCATAAGCATCATTAGGACTGAAGGCCTTCTTGTAGTCCTTACTATTAGTAATCGTATCATATACATCACTTATAGTAATTATACGTGCAAATTTTGATATAGCTTTTCCTTCCAAGCCATAAGGATATCCTCTGCCATCCATTCTCTCATGATGCTGCTGAACAGCTTTTATTATGTTATCTGAAATTCTTAAATTCTTTTTAATGAGCATAGCTCCAAGATAAGGATGTTCTTTGAATCTTGCTAATTCCTCTGCATTTAGATTACCTTGTTTCTCAGCGATTTCTTTAGGAAGCTGAGTTTTTCCTATATCATGAAGTATAGCCGCCACTCCTAGTTCTTTTATAGAAAAACGATCCATTTTCATTGCATGTCCAATAAATGTGGCCATTATACATACATCTATACTATGTACATAAGTGAGATTACTACTTGTTTGAATATCATATAGACTTTTATTTATATCTGCATTTTCTTGAATGTAAGTTATTAATTCCTCAACAGTTTTTATGTAATCAGACATAGATTTCTTATCAGAAATCATATTTGTATTCTTCATTATTCTAGACATATTTTCTAAAGTAGTTTGTTTTAATCTACTTATCTTTTCATCCTCTACCTGTACATCCTTCAGCCTTTCGTCCTCTACATAAACATAAAATATTCCCATATCTCTCATTTTTGTAATGTAGCTCTCTGTAAGCCTTGTACCTTCTCTTAACAAAATTCTTCCATCACCAGTAAATATATTCTTACCCAATAGTTCATTTCCATTTAATCTGTCTATAAATTCTAATTTCATAAGTTCACCTCACAAATTGTAATATCTATTTTTATCATACAATATACGACAAGTATTTTCAAATGGTTTTAAAAACCGTTTTTAATTAAACAACAAAATATTTTAAATATACCTCCTTGTTATTTGGAAGGAATTATAAGACAAAATGCCGAATAATTTAATCTATATATATCGGAAAGGCAGGTAAAAACTATGCTAATATATTTTTTGTTATCTATAATACTTTTTTTATCTGTAATAGAATTTATTACTGTTCTCTTCAAACTAACAGGTCTATCAGAGGAAAAAGCCCGATTCCAGGTAATATCCCTTCTAACAGGTGCAGGTTTTACAACAAAAGAAGCTGAACTTATTACCCAGCATCCTCTTCGTAGGAAACTAGCACAATTGCTTATGCTTTTGGGATATATAGGTTTTTTAACTGAAACCTCTTTTTTAGTAAATATAATTAAAAATTCTATGAATATACGTAATATATTTATATTAATATCATTTTTTATAATCATCTGGTTAGTTTCAAAAAATAGTCTATTATTATCCTTTCTAGATCATATTATAGAAAAAATAGTTTTAAGAAAATATACACGAAAAAAATCTGTTGGAAAAATGTATAAATTGGTAAATAGAGCAAAAGGTTATGGTATATATAACATAATAATCGATGACAATTCTCCTTTGGTAGGAATCTCTCTTATGAATTCTAATTTAAAACCTAACAATATGATAATTTTAAATATAGATAAGGGTAATGAATTTATTGGTTTTCCTAGGCGTGATTATATATTAGAAAAGGGAGATAATATTTTAATATATGGAAAAATAGATCAAGTAATAAAAACCTTTCATCTTAACCAAAAGACCAAAGACAAATAATATTGAGGGATGCCTATATAGACATCCACGGACGAAAGTAGACTTACACTCCGGTATATGTTTCCAAGCTTCAGCACTATAAAAACTTTTTATCAATCTAAAACTTGGTATTTTGAAAATCTAAGAACATCTGATAAACTCGTACCTCAAACATATCAGAAGTCCTAAGATTTTCTAAAATACTTCGCTAAGATTGATTAAAAAGTTTTTATATGTGCCTTCAGCTTTGGAAACATATACCTGCGTATAAGTCTACTTTCTGGTGTGGATATCTATAGATAGTTAACTCTAGAACTGAACTTATCCAATTTGCTATATTTATTGAAAGAAGCAGTGTTTTTAACACATATAAAATACAAAAATGACAAGTTGGTACTTGAATAGGTTAATCTTTAAAGTTAACGATCTATATATAGTCACTTATAACCAAGACTTAACTTGTAAAAAACATTTATTGCTAACACAAGTTAAGTATTTTTTAGAGGACAGAGAGCAATGAAGGAAGAAAATTCATTTAAGACAATTTTGTCTGTAAACTCTACAATTGTAGCCTTTGTATTATCCTTTAAGCCTAAATCCCGTCTTATATTCAAATTCTTCTCTTATGCTTTCTATTTTATCTTTCTCTAAGCTTTCAGCTTTAAGTTCTACACTTAACTCTGATGCATTAAAAGATGGATTTTTCTTTAAATTTATACCCGTTTTTTTGCATAACATTGCAGCAAATCTTATTATTTCATTCTGATTTGAAGCTTCTGATATCTTCATACTCCACCCTGTTTTACTTACTAAGTCTTTAATCTTGCTTTTATACCTCTCTCCTATCATAGGTGATATAAAATAAAGTTCTATATATTTCCTATTACCATTACTTTTTACACCTTTTTTATATGGCTTAAATTCCTCCTCTGCAAAACTTTCATCTATTAATTTTAAAGCTTGATTTTGTTCTATAGCATTATCTTCAGCTTCAATAATACTACTAAGATTTTTCTCTATATTTATTCCCGGATTTTGCAAAAAGAGATCCAATCCCGTTTTTTCCTTAAACTCTTCTAATTTTTGTTTTTCTACCAAAAACTCAGAATTCAATATTGCAATTACATTTTTATCTTCAAGCCTAAAGGATATTTTTTTAATATCTGCATCATATAAAAATTCTCTCATCAAATCTTCTACTGCATTTATATTTACCTTATTGCTTATTTCTACCTTCCAACCCGTATTTCCCTCAAACTTCTCACATACTTCATATATACTCTTATCTATAACATAAGGAAAATCGAAACTTAAGGAAACCTTTTTTTCTTCATATATCAAACCAGCCTTTTTAAAAGCATACTGATAAAAATATTCGTTAACAAGCTCATTCAGCTCATTAGGCTTTAATTCTCTTTCCTTAGTGTCTTCCTCTACCTGCTCTGATGTTTTAGCCTTGAATAAAAATAGTCTTCTTAAATCTGTTTCAAAATAAACACACTTCATTATAAGTCTTTGTGTTTTCTCTATGTCTTCCTGTTTTATTTTATTGTTTCCACTCCATATGTATATCAAATCTTCTACAGTAAAAAGTCTTTGACTATAATTCTCTAGGACAAATCTCCACAGTACTTCTAAATTGGTTTCATTCAGTTCCTCAGAAGATTTTATAATATTGGGCATTTGCTTTTTCCACTGTTTTCTAGGATTTCTTATATTTATGTCGTAAGTTTCTCCACATTTAGGTGCATATATTTTTCCTCTAACCTCCGAAGATAGCTCACTGGCAAAACCTTCTATTATTTCTCCATCACCATGTACCAAAAATATATTATTAGGACTTAATAAATTTACAAGTGATTTTATCTCTCCCTTATCACCATGAGCAGAAAGACCAACCTTTTCTATTTTACATCTCACTGGAATGCTTCTTCCGTTTATCTCTAATATCCTCTCTTCACTATCTAAGAGATTCAATAGTTTCCTTCCTGGTGATTCTTCATCCTGATATCCAGTTATGACTATATATGCTCTCTCCATAGACGCCAACTTTTCAGCATAATATTGGCTTGGTCCTCCTGTAATCATTCCAGAACTGGCTACTATTATACAGGCTTCTTTGTCTTCTGCTATTTTCTCCCTAAGTTCCTTTTTATCTACTGGAATTATATTATCATCATAAAAAGGTTCTACACCTTTTAATATCTTTTTAGCTAGAGAATTTCTCAAATACACAGGATTTAATTTATACACTCTGTTAATATCCTTAATCATACCGTCCACGTATATATTAATTCCCTTTATTATCTTTTTATTAATAGCTTTTTTTAGAATAAGCAGAATTTCCTGCGCTCTCCCTAATGCAAAAGCAGGAATAAGCATTTTTCCTTTATTTATTTCACATTCCCGTACTAACTGTATAAGTCTCTCTTCTTCCACTTCCCTATTAGAATGAAGTCTATCTCCATAAGTGGTTTCAAAAATTGCCACATCTGGTCTCAATTTCGGTACCTTTAGACCCTCTACGGAACTTTGAGCAAATATTGAAAAATCTCCTGAATAAAATAGCGAGCCATCAGCTGTAGTAATATATACACAAGCAGCACCTGCTATATGACCAGCTATATAAAATGTTAGATTTATTCCTTCAAAAATAGGTAATTCAACCATGTAGTTTATTGTAAAAATCCTATTTAACATATTTTCTACATCCAATTCTGCATAAAGAGGTATCTCAGCTTCCCTGTTATTCATTATCTTTAAGCTATCATATAATAACACTTTCATTAAATCCTTAGTCATATTGTTTGTGTATATTCTGGCATTAGGGTATTCTTTGCTTATTAATGGAAGAGAGCCTATATGATCCAGGTGAGCATGGCTTATAATTATAGCATCAATGCCTCCACACTCCTGAATAGTTCTAAAGTCTGGCAGCGGGTCTTTTGATGCACTTTGTCTTATTCCGCAATCTAAAAGTATATTCTTATCACAAACTTTTACAAGTATACAACTTCCACCAACTTCATGAGCTCCTCCTAAAAATGAAACTTTCATCATATCACCAACCTTATGTCTTATATCGTAAGTAGTATTCCCTAAACTCTTAACTTATCGTTAACAAATTTATCTAATATTTTCCATTTTACTTTATCTATATCTTTAAATTGAAAAGCTGTTTTAGCTTTTTTAGTTACTTCATCAAACTCTCTTCTAATTACTGAGCATAATATTCTTATCTCTTCGTCAATAAACAATGAGAGTACTGCGCTTTCAGAATCGTTTCCATCTTCATAAGTTATAATTTTAATTCCATTTCCACTTATATCTACTGTAAAAGTTTTTTTCATTTTTCTGTAATATGCTGCCGGCACCTCACTAATAGTTTTGTATTCTATTCCCAAAGGAAGCATACAATATTCTGCTGCCATCACAACTTGTACTCTTGGATATTTTCTTCTTTCAATTGAATTTTCTATCTCCGGAAAACTTAGGAGCACTATTTCATAAGCATCCCCTAACTTACATCCGAGCACATCTGATGAGCAAGTATGAGCTTCATTTCTACTAACCAATATAAATCTAATTTTTTGTTTAGCTTCAATAGGCTTATACATATCTTGCCTTGTAGATATGCTAACAGCAAAACAATTCTCATATAAATTAGTAACAGTACCTTCAAAGAAATTTTTATTATTAATAACAAAGTGTATTTCCTCGCCAATTGATAAGTAGTCTTTACTTAACTTTTTCATACAATTCCTCCAGAACACACATAATGAATAACATTCTTATTACATATTTTATCATATTGTACAAAGTTTAAAAACTAAAATAAATTGAACTATGTGTATTACAGAAATAGTTATATTACGACATTTTTTCAATACCGTCCCTAGCTATTTGTCTACTAATCTTCTATTTTAAAATCACCTGAACAAATTCCTTTAAATCCGACAAATGATTTTCAATTATTTGTTTTACTATTTCTAAATTTACAACTTGGTAATCATGAACTGCTATATTTCTAAAGCCTACCATAGCCTTTAAATTTTTCATAAGTTTTTTATCTATTATATCGCTGCTATAAAGCACCTCAAATGCATCTCTACTATTTTGCGGAATTCCAAGTTTTTTTTCAGAAATAATATGCATTGCTAAGTCTATAGAAGCTTCACAAGCCCGCTGTATATTTAAAATTATAGAATCTTGTTTTGTATAATTTTTTAAATTTTCAAAGTCATTTTGATACTCTTCATTTATCCTTTTCATACATCTTTCAATAACTGATATTTTATTCAATATTACATCTTTACTCATATATATGTCCCCTTTGTTCTATACTCTTTAAAATTATTTCTCTTTCTTCATTTAGCAAAGCATAATCTTTAAGTGCATACATTTCAAAATACATTCTTCTTTTATTATCCGAGCAGTATATACTTTCCCCTTTACCTATTATCTGTACTTTAAATACTGTAGAAGCATTTTTTATGTTAATTAAATCTACATCTCGTTTTAATATATCTGCCAATTCCTGAGCCAACATAAAAGTTTCATAGTCAGTAATTTTTTTATCACTCATAAAGGCAATGTCTATATCACTATCCTCTCTAAAATTTCCATTTACACTTGAGCCAAATAGATATATCAGATATGGATTTATATTTTTAACAAGAAAATCTACTATTTTTTGTATGTTATGCTTATCCAACTTCATTTCATTCACCACCAAACTCATATTCCTTATGTTATTTATTTTACCATATTCATTTTTCTTTAAACACAAAAAGAAACTATAAAACATTAATTTTACAGTTTCTAAAAAGTTGGACTCAGCTCTTATTTTTTTGACATAATATTTATTATATTAGACAAAATGCAAACATACAAATTTTATGCTCTTGAATCTATATTATTTCCTAGATTAGGCAAAGCTGATTTTTCAATCATATCTTTCATATTTTGTGCATTCTCTTTATTTGTGTCCATAGCCATTTTTGTCAATGAAATACCTGCCTGCTGCATAGCATTTGCTTGACTCATTACTACTGACAATTCTGGTATATCCATAACAATCCTCCTTTAACTTGTTTTTTATTTTAATTTAAGTTTCCATTATAAATATCGTATATTAAATTATGATTTAAAGAGGTTTTATCAAAATTTTTCTATATTATTACATATAAAAATCAAGTCAAAATCTAATGCAAGAGAATCTCATTAAGCTAAAGTGACTTTAATAATTCTATAACGCCTTTCGCCTGCTGATTAGCTTGCGAAAATAATGCCTGTGCACCTTGAAAGAGAATATTATATCTAGCATATTCCATCATTTCCTTTGCCATATCAGCATCTGCGATCCTTGATTCTGCTGATGTTAGATTTTCTGCTGCATTATTCAGATAATCAGCCCTATATTCTAATGCATTCTGCTCAGCTCCTAATCTTCCTCTACAGGAAGACACCTTCTCTATAGCATCACTGTATATTTTAATAGCATTACTAGCATTTTCAGGATTTGTTACATCTAATGCATATTCTACCACTTTATTTCCGCTTTCATTTGTAACTCCATTATTAGGTTCCTTAGAATCTGCCTTGGCAAATTTAGCTGTTATACTTCCATCCTTAGAAACAACACTTCCTCCAGAGTCTCCACTTATTCCAAGTGCTCTTGCTCTCATATCCTCCAGTTCAATGCCCACCATCTGACCACTACTTGCTCCTACCTGTATCTTAAGTTCATTTGTATTTTTACCATTACCATTTAAAAGTTTTATAGTGTTAAATTCAGTATTGTTTCCTATGTCATTAATTTCAGATGTCAATTGGTTAATCTCTTGCTGTATACTATTACGATCTGTATCATTTAATGTACCATTAGAGGCTTGAGTTGCCAATGCTTTCATTCTTTGAAGAATTGAATGACTTTCGTTTAATGCTCCATCCGCAACCTGTATAACAGAAATAGCATCCTGAACATTTCTTGACGCCTGCTCCAATCCTCTAATTTGTCCTTTCATTCTCTCTGAAATCGCTAAACCTGCTGGATCATCTGCTGCACTATTTATTCTCAAACCCGAGGAAAGTCTCTGCATAACCTTGCCAAGCATATTCATATTTTTTGTCATGTAATTACATGCAATCATTGCATTAATATTATGGTTGATTATCATATAACCACTTCCTTTTATATAAGCAAACTTAGTTTCTAAAAACCTTTTTCATTTAACAAAATTTTATTACTTTAAATTACTATGTAATTAATTTTTTCATTACTAGTTATATTTTACCACAATTAAGCATGTAAAATCCATTTTTATAATTAATCTTTTTTGTTATTCATGCCTGCTTTCTTCATCTAATGCATTAACCTGCATCTCCAACCATTTTATTTTCTTATTCAAATCATTTCTTTCCTCTGCAGAAATGTTCTTTGCGGATTTCTGTGCTACATCTCTCATTTGATAAAGTTTTTTTTCCATTATATCAAGCATACGTAACCTGTATTTCACCCACTCTAATTCTGCTTGGAGCTTTTCTTCTAATTCTTCTTTAGTCATGTGATTTTCATTTTCATCCATTATAATTCCCCTCATTCTCTCTATTACTAGATATTTTATCATATTAGTACTTCTAATTTAAATAATTATTTTCATCTATATTGCTTCCTAATATCATTTATAAATATAAAGTTTTTTTAAACTTTATCGATAAAAACATTGAGATAATTATTCCAAATTAGTAATAATATTGTTTTTACTATAGTGCACTGAAAAGCATTTTTTATCATATTTTAGATAAACAGGAGGTTAACTATGAATTTAAATATATCTCAAAGTGAAGCTATTAACTTCTATGATGGATCTAATACAGATTATTATATAAAAAGAACACCATCAGTAAAAACATCTATAGATTTACCATTAAGTACAGTTAGTAACCTGTCACAAGATAGTATTGAAATATCTAATGACGC
Organism: Clostridium thailandense; assembly: GCF_019207025.1. Lineage (GTDB taxonomy): Bacteria > Bacillota > Clostridia > Clostridiales > Clostridiaceae > Clostridium_AM > Clostridium_AM thailandense. The sequence goes on from NZ_JAEEGC010000021.1 coordinate 50,563, forward strand.
AAGATCTCAATGTAATTATATTACAGAATTTAAAACTGCAACTACAGTTACAAATCATACCCCCACTTTAGAAAATATCACAACAAGCAGTAATACTTTTATCTCTAGTGATTCTATAGATCCTGAATTTATTAAAAATTATTCTTTAAAGTATGTAGAAATTAGAAAAGAAATTTTAGAAAATTCTTCTCAGGATGAAGCTGCTAAAAAAATAAATCTTTTAGATACTGCCTATAATGATGCTATTAATAGTGCAGCAGGAAGTCTTGCTAGTGATTTTCAAAATTTTTTTGATTATGCATCTAACGAATGGAGTTATAATAATTCAGAAGGCGAAATCAATAAGTTTGATGTTGACGCGTTCAAAAATAACATACTCTCTCTAGCGAATGAAGCTTTTTCTGTAGTTAAACAAGCCTTTAATGATAATAATTTTGATAACTTACAATCAAAATTAGAAAATAAACTTTCAAATATACAATCAGGTACAACTATAGAAAGTATGAATTATACTGATATAAAAGAAGTTGATAACTTTTTGAAGAATCTACCTAAACTAAAAAATCATGTTAAGGAATATTTTGATGATGGTACTTATAGACCTGTATCTGGTAACTGGACTACAAGTGATGCAGTAAATGCTATAAATCTGGAATATACTATGGCTAAAAACTTTCTTAACTCAGGAGGAGCCTATGATTCCGTCAAAAAAACTGTATATAATACTACTTTAAAAAACATCTCTTCCTATCATAAACGTTTCGCCTTTGATTATCAATCGGACCAAAATCAAGATCAAATAAACAAAGATAGAAACAATTACAAATTATTAAAAGAGCAATATGAAAATTTTGAAAAAAAGTTAGATGCAGCTAAAAAGCAAAATAATATGAAGATGGTATTAACATACCTTGAGATACTTAACGGTCTTAAGACCCAGCTAGCAGAAGCAACTGCTAAGTTAAAAGACGATACAGAAGCTCAAAATAAGTTATCCAAAAATCCAAACAATGTTGTAGAAACTGAGGCTTATAAAGATATAAGCAATGGTGAGATTTTTAATGAAAATCAAGATTAAACTTATAGGGTTTCAAAATAGAAACCCTATAAGAATCTAATTAGTTTAATTGTGACTTAATTCTTTTTAAGGCTGGTCCATATTCTCCGCACATTCTATAATAATCTAAAGCCTGTTCTTTGAATCCAAGCACATCATATATAACACCTATGTTGTAATAAGCTAAAAAACTTGTAATACCTTCTACCTTTCCATGAGGAAACTTAGTACAACATAAAAATTTCTCAATAGCCTTATCAAACATTGCATTATTCATATATACTAGCGCTATAAGGAAATGAAAATCGGGGCTATTATCATATATATATGCAACATTTTCAAGTACAAGAGCATCTGAATATCTTCCACTATTAATTAAGGAGTATCCATAGGTCTCCACAAGATCTGATACATATTCCAAGTAGTAATTCAAATCAAAATCTAATGACTTTTCAAAGTATAGAGAAGATGTTTTGTAGTCTTTAAGCATATAGTATGATTTTCCCAACTGATAATATAGATATGGATCCTCCGAATTTAAACTTAAGGCAGATTTTAGCATATCAATATTTCTTTTAATTTTTTTCGTTCTGCCTAATACTTCTTTTGTATACCCTACATGCTCTGCTGTTATATCCAAACACTCAGTTTCATATTCCTTACCATCTTTAGCTATTATCTGTTCATGTATTATTCCTTCATAACAAAAATAATTCTTGTTAAAAAGCCTATTAACCCATTCTGTATATTTTTTGGTTTCAAAAGAATCTTCCATTATGTTTATTCTTTTTATTCTGCCTACCTTATTTTCATTTGATGGATTATTTATAAACTCATCTACAGTATATCTGAAAAAGTCGTTAACAAATTCATCTGCATCTAGAATAAGTACCCATTCACTTGAAGCTTTTGATATAGAGTAGTTTCTGGCTTTTGAAAAGTCGTTACACCACTGAAAATCGTATATTTTATCTGTAAATTCTGATGCTATCTTTCTTGTGTTGTCTGTAGAGCCTGTATCTACTATTATTATTTCGTCTACAAAAGAATGTATTTTTGATAAACAGCTCTCTAGATTCTTTTCTTCGTTTTTAACTATCATACATAAAGTTATCATGTTTTTTTTACTAGTTTCCATGCTTGCTATTTGCTCCTTACGTACTTTTAAAACCTATTACAAAGCACTTAACTTGTTTCTCCAATTTTCGTATTCTTTTTCTATAGAGAAATTTATTATTTTTTCTGCTTTATCCATTTTTAATTCTTCAAGTGATGTTTTTAATTCTTTAAAATTTTCTTTTAATTTTTCAGTGTATTCTATTAGGTTACTTGTATTTTCACTTTTATTTAAAGCATTTTCTATACTTTCTAAAGCTATTATGGAATCATCCGTTAAACTTTTTAATTCTTGAAGCTTATCTTTACTATTTACATTATTCTTTATATATTCAATAGCTTCACCTAAAGTATTTGAAAGTTTTAATATATGTTCTTTTACATCTGAATTTTTCATTAAATTTTTATTATCAGCTTGGATTGATTTATTATAAAATATATATTTTATATCTTGAATAAAATTTTTTGCATTGACAGCTATTGATGTTAAAAAAAATACAATGCTAATTATAACAGCTATTTTTTGTTTTCTAAAAATTTTTTTCATAAACATTCTATTGTTACCTTAAGCTTAAATCCTATTACATTCTATTTCAAAACCTCAAATCATAAACTACATTCATTATACAATAGTCATTAAATATCTCCCATATTCCGTCGTCATTAAAGGCTGTGCTAGTAAATGTAGTTGCTCTTTCCCTATAAATCCCTTCCTATAAGCTATTTCTTCTATGCAAGCAATATATAATCCTTGCCTTTTTTGAACTGCCTGTACAAAATTATTAGCTTCAAGCAAAGAATCATGAGTTCCTGTATCAAGCCATGCAAATCCTCTTCCTAATACTCTTACATTAAGCTTTTCACGTTCTAAGTAAATTTTATTTATATCTGTAATCTCAAGTTCTCCTCTATTAGAAGGATTTATACTTTTAGCTATTTCTATAACTGAGTTATCATAAAAATATAATCCTGGAACAGCATAATGAGACTTTGGATCTTTTGGTTTTTCTTCAAGAGAGATAACCTTCCCTTTTTCATCAAATTCAACTATACCATAAGCTGATGGATTATTTACATAATACGCAAAAATACAAGCTCCATCTTCAATTTTTGCTGCTTCTTCAAGGGCAGGAGTGAATCCTTGCCCATAGAATAAATTATCTCCTAAAACTAAACATACATGCTCATCTTTTATGAACTCTTCTCCTATTATAAATGCTTCGGCTATACCTAATGGTTTTTGTTGAGCTTTATATGAAAATTTCATTCCTAACTGACTTCCATCTCCCAAGAGTTCTTCAAAAAAAGTTAAATCTCTTTCTGTAGAAATTATCAAAACCTCTCTTATCCCTCCAAGCATGAGCGCTGATAAAGGGTAATATATCATGGGCTTATCATATACTGGTATTATTTGCTTACTTATTGCTTTGGTGCTGGGATAAAGTCTTGTACCCTTCCCGCCTGCTAATATTATACCTTTCATTTAGTACGCAACTCCTATCTTCCATAGAACTTTTTATAGTAATTCATATAATCACCATTTACTATTTTGCCAAGCCAATCTTTATTATTTAAATACCATTCTATTGTTCTTAACATCCCATCATTAAAATTTACTGATGGATTGAATCTTAGTTCCTCTCTTATTTTTGTTGAATCTATAGCATATCTTCTGTCATGACCTTTTCTATCCTCTACATATCTTATTAAAGCTTCTTCTACATCCAACCCTTTATGTTTTAAAGCATAAATTATATATTTTACTATTTCGATATTTTGCTTTTCATTATTTCCTCCAATATTATAAATCTCTCCAACTGCCCCTTCGTTTATAACCAAATCTATTGCTGCACAATGATCTTCAACATAAAGCCAGTCCCTAACATTTTTTCCATCACCATATATGGGTATATCTCTATTTTTTATACAATTATTAATAATTAAAGGAATAAGTTTCTCTGGAAACTGATACGGTCCATAATTATTAGAACATCTAGTTATATTTATTGGCATTCTATAAGTATCATAATAAGCCTTTACTATTAAATCGGCTGAAGCTTTACTTGAAGAATATGGACTATGCGGATCGATAAGAGTCTTCTCCGTAAAATATCCATCTTCCCCTAAAGAACCATAAACTTCATCTGTGGATATTTGAATATATTTTTTCCCTTCTTTAAACCCATTCTTCATTTTCCAATATTTCTTAGCAATCTCAATGAGAACTTGTGTTCCTAAAATATTAGTTTTTACAAAAATTGAGGGATCTTCTATGCTTCTATCTACATGAGACTCCGCCGCAAAATTAACTACATACTCTATATCATAAGTTTTAAATATTTTACTTAAATTTTCTGCATCGCAGATATCCCCCTTAATAAATTTATAATTATTTAAATTCTCTATATTCTTTAAGTTGTTTAGGTTTCCTGCATATGTCAGATTATCAATATTTATAATAAAAATTTCTTCTTTATATTTATTAAACATGTAATGTATGAAGTTTGAGCCTATAAAACCAGCTCCACCTGTTATTAAATATGTTTTCATATCTATCTACTCCTAATTTTAGTATTATTCTATTTATCGTAAAAAATCAAAAAAAATTTAGGAACAAAAATTTTTGTTCCTAACCTATAATTACATTGTTTCTTGTCATTAATATTAGCCTCATTAATAAGTATCCACTATTAAATAACTTTTATATGAAAAAATCTAAAATTATTTTTTTTATACACTCACGCCATATATAATAACTTTTAATTAAGTTTTCAACTTCTTCTTGTAATTTTTTTAATTCATTAGAATTATAATAATTTTTAAACTTATTAATTAAAGTAATTAAATCTTGCATTGCTTTAATTAATTCTATATTTGAATTCGTAAAAATTTTATTAGTTAACTCTTCTAATTTACTTATTGCTAAAACTATATCATTAAAAACAGCTGCTGAATTATTTAAATCATTCTTTTCCAAAGTTATTTTTACATAATTTAGTCCTTCACCTACTGTTTCTATAAGTGCTTCTATATTATTTAGCTCATTTAAATTTATTTCATTCTTTTCTTTTATTTTCTTAGCTAAAAGCCAAATTCCTGTTCTATTGTCAGCTGCCTTTGAAAATGGTGCTATTTCTTTAAACAATGTATTAATTAATCTTTTTCCTATATGAGCTAATACTTCTTTATCCATTTGTATGGTATTTTTATATTTATTTCTATTTTGAGTTATTATATTTAGTAAATTAGTCTTTTCTGATTCTAAGTTAATTAAACTTAATCCTTCTCTGTTAATGTAATAACCTTCTGGATAAATAGTATCACCATCATATTCAAAAGGCTGTGCAGTACCTGTTTCTATAATCTGAAATCCATACTTATTCAAAAAATTATTTATTGTGATTTTGTTAAATTCATATAAATGTATTGGTGGTGTAGGATGAAACCAATAATTAAGAGTTTGGGAAAAAAAGTACAATATAGCTTGACTCTCATAAGAATCCACATTTGGTACTTCTAGTAACAAATATCCATCATCTTTCAATAAGTTATAAATTTTTTTAATCATAATATCAGGATTAGGAGTATGCTCCAATACAGAAAGTGCTGATATAACATCAAACTTTTGGTCAGTGCTTAATTTAGATATATCAACATTATACACTGGAATATTCAAATTTTCCTCAACAGCCTTACTTATTGACTTAGACACTTCTAAACCATATACATCAAAATTAGCATTCTTTAAAACTTTTAAAAACTCTGCACAATGACAGCCTATATCTAATACACTGCTTCCTTCATTATAATATTTTAGTAATAAGTTTTTATAAAACTCAAATCTTCCTTCAACATAAGTTTTATTTATATTTTGCTTTATATACTCTTCAGTATACTGTGCTTGACCATATGATTGATAATACTCTATAGTCTCTTCTAATGTTGGCATCGGTTCAATATGAACCATTCCGCATTTATTACATCTAACCACTTCATAATTAGATTTTTTAAATATCAAAGTATGTTGAGCGTTATCGCAAACAATACAGTTATTCATTTTGCCTCCATAATAATAAATTATTAGTTTTCTAAAATCTTCTCTATATTTTCTATAATATACTTAATATCTGCTTCTTTTAATTCCGCATACATAGGAAGTCTTAAAATCCTACTGCTTAAATTTTCTGTTTTAGGAATATCTCCCTGCTTATAGCCAAGCTTTAAGCCCATAGGAGAACTATGTAATGGTATATAATGAAATGCTGCTGAAATTCCTTTTTCCTTCAATTTATCCATTAAATAGTTTCTTTCGTTTTCTGAATTAAGCAGAATATAAAACATGTGGTAATTACTCTCGCAATATTGTGGTATCACTGGAAGTCTAAGCTTTTCTTGCTTCTCTAGATCTTTTAAACTATCATAGTAGTTTTCATAAACTTTTTTTCTTTTTTTCTGAATTTCATCTAGTTTTTCAAACTGAGCATATAACAATGCTGCTAAAATATCAGAAGGTAAGTAACTTGAACCAATATCTACCCAGCTATATTTGTTTACTTCTCCCCTAATAAATTGACTTCTATTTGTACCTTTTTCTCTTATTATCTCAGCCCGCTTAATCAAAGTTTCATCATTATTTATAAGAATTGCTCCTCCTTCTCCTGAAGAATAATTCTTAGTTGAATGAAAACTATAACATCCTATATCTCCAATAGTTCCTAAATATTTACCTTTATATTTAGAATTTACTCCTTGTGCTGCATCCTCTACAACTTTTAATTTATATTCTTTTGCTATATTCATAATATAATCCATATCACAAGCTACCCCTGCATAATGAACTGAAATAATAGCTTTTGTTTTCTTAGTTATTTTTCTTTCTATATCTATAGGATCTATATTAAGTGTGTCCTCACATATATCTGCAAATATAGGTTTAGCTCCTCTTAGAACAATATCATTGGCAGTAGATACAAAAGTATAAGATGGAAGTATTACTTCATCCCCTTGCTTTAAATCTATAAGTAACGCTGACATATCAAGAGCTGAACTGCAAGATGTAGTCATTAAAGCTTTTTTTATATTAAAAGTTTTTTCCATAAACTTAGTAACTTGCTTTGTATAGTATCCATCTCCATGAGTATGTCCTCTCAATAAGGTGTCTCTTATATATATTTCTTCATTTTTTGTTATATATGACTTATTAAATGGTATCATATTTCACTTCCCCTTTATTTTTCTTCCATCCCCATATATAATAAGGAGCATTTGACCCACAATTAAATATTAAATCTAGTACTGTTACAAAATGATTAAATTCCCCATAAAGTTGATTATATCTTGGATACTCATATTTAATATATTCAAGTTTTATATTATTCTCTTCAAATTTTTGTGTTACAATATACTTCTTAGCTGCAGGTCCTGATAAATAATGAGTTGAATTTAGTTTTTTACATATATCTATTATTTTATCATCTTTTGATCCATCTATATTTAAATTCACTGAATTTATAAACTCTGTTTCTATTCCTAGTTCATTTGCAATAAGCTTTATAGCATAAATGTTAAAATCCGATATTCCATTCCATATTTTATGTTTATACAACTTTTCTAAAATCCATCTATATTCTTTAAAATATGGGGCCTTTGCGTAATTTAACTCAAATGAATTATAATGTTTTCTTTGCCAATTTATTTTGCCATTAATCTCAGCTTCACATATTTTTTGTTTAGATCTATTGCTATGATTTACAGGAACTGTAATCCACTTAATCCCATCCTTAGTTATTATTTTATTTCTATTTCTCCAATCGTGCTCTGTATACTGTACATCTTCTAGAAATACAAATGTATCAACTTGGTATATCATATCAAATACACCTTTCCATGGAATGTAATTGGACTGAAGTATTGCTATTTTTTTTGACATAACATTGCATCCTCTAATTCTGAAATATAATAACTATCCCAATCTCTACATTTCTCACATATTGGTATTTCACTAAATTTTCCTTGAAGGTGTAAATTTCTTATACTCTTTAAATTACCATTCCACAAATAGCTAATACTACTTTTTTTAATATTTCCAGCAATATACTTACCATCAAAATCACAGCTACATTGAACTACATCTCCATTCCATGCTATTGCCATTGTTTTAAAAAGCCATCCACATGGATATCTTTCTTTATGTCGCATTCCTTCTATTTCTAAAGCACCATTCCAAGTTATATATTCCTTTAATTTAACATTGGCTCCCTTACTTTTCCAATAAGACACAAATTTTTCTTCTTCATCATCTTTATGAACGTTAGGAAGCTGAATAAGCTGAACTTCTATTTTTAAACTCGGATTTAAATTGTTTTTTATTTCTATAAGCTTTATAATATTATTTTTTACTTTCTGGAAATTGTCATTGTTTCTTATTTTTAAATAGGTTTCTTCATAATATGCATCTAAACTAACTACTATTTTATCTACACCTGAATCTATAATAGCTTGTGAAATTTCCTCGTCTAATAATAATCCATTAGTATTTAAATAAACATTTTTTAACCCTTTATCCTTAGCATACCTTATAAAATAAACTAACTTATACTTTAATAGTAAAGGCTCGCCGTAAAATTCCATCCATAAACATGTATTTTCATCTTCTTGAGCAATTTCATTGATAATTTTTTTATAAGTTTTTATATCCATAAACCCTTTTGGTCTACTCATTTTACTATGACCACAGAAATTACAGCTTAAGTTGCAATAATTAGTAGTTTCTAGTGCTATACTCGGTGGAAACTTTTTATTTATTAAAGTCATTTATCATATCACCATACCCTCTACCTTTATTCGGCCATGTTGTTTTAGCCCAATCACCACATTGATTGCAAAATGAAAAATCCATTAAATTAGCACTTATATTACTTTTTCTTAAATTTTTATAAAATTCACTATGCCATACATCATAAATATTTGTATTTCTATAATCAGTAATTTCCGCTCCCCCATCCCAACAATTAGGGCAATAAGATAACTTTCCTTTTGCAGTAAGCATTATTCTTTCCCAAGGATACACACATGGCTCTCTTTTTTGTATACATTCATTTAATTTAACATTTCCATAATTATTTGCTCCTCCAGCAGAATGCAACTTTCTAATAATAACGTAATCTACTCCATTTGACTCCCAATAATTTTCAAATTCCTTAACTTCATCTTTATTTAATTTTTGCTCTACAAAACTAACTACAATTTTAGTATCTAGCTTTAAATCATTTTTTAATTTTATGAGATTTAGCACATTATTCCTAGTGATTTGTAAGTTTCCATTTTTTCTAATCTTCAAATAAGTTTCGTCATAAAAAGCATCTATACTAATATCTATAAGATTTACCCCTGTTCCTAATAAAGTCTTAACATTATTTTCGTTTAATAATGTACCATTCGTAGTAACCGAAACAAATGTTTCGGAATAATCTGCTGCATATTTAAGCATTTCATAAATCTTAGGATGAACTAAAGGCTCTCCATTTGCTGTATATCTAATCTGTTGAGTATTTCCCTTTCCATATTTTTTAACTTCTTCTACTAATTTTATATTTAAGCTTATATCTAAAAAGTTTCTATTCAATATATTAAGTTTCTCATACCTTGCATGAGGACAATGTGTGCACGATAAGTTACAAACTTCTGTTACATCTACTATTATTTGTGATGGAAATTCTTCTTTTAATCTATCATAAAAGCCATAATTATCATTCATAATTTCAATATTACCTTTCTCTATGTTTATGTTATAGTTACAAAAAAATTTTATCCATGTACTCTTTATATTTACAATTTCCTAATTTTTCCCTTATAATCTCAGAGTTTTTGATTTTATTATTATCGTTAATTTCAACTAATTTATTATTGATAGACGAAGCATCATATAACATCAATCCCATATTAGTTAAATATTTAAATAAAGTATTTTCTTTTTTTACAAATACAGTTTTACCAGCATATAAAAGTGCAATTATATTACCACCGGCTTGTTGCCTATTTTGGTAAAATATACCAAAATCAACTTTGCTTATTATTTTAAAGTATTCTTCCGCCTCCATGTACTTCAATAAAGGAATAAATCTATCTCCTAACAATCTTTTTCCTTCATTAACAATTTTTTCAACATACATATCATATCCACCATATGATAATGGAACAATTACACTAAAATTGTTATCTATAAGTTTACTCAACTTATAGATTATGTCTAAATGGTTATTCGCAGGACTTGCTGAATTGCCCAATAATATAGTATATTTATATTTGTTGTTCACTAATAAGTTATTACCTCTTAAATCTGAACATTTGTATTTTTCAAATTCAACTGGCTGAGGGTACAAAAAACTTTTTCTACTTGCAACAGTAATAAAATTCTCCCTTATTTTATTATAATCCCCTTCTATATCAGTTAATATATACTTTATTCTTCTAATGGTTGCTTTTCTACAAACATATTCAATTGTATTCTTGTTAATATTATTATTTGCGTCAATTCCAAAATCCTTTAATAGTTTTTTTGTCATAGGTTCATACATTTCTAAATCAATATAATTATACAAATCCCCCCCCCATAACATCCAGTTCATGGATTTTTTTATATTAAACTTACACACAAGCACACAAAAATAATCAAATAGGTAATGTATAAAAACTTTTGAGCATTTATCTATATAATGTAAAAGCTTTTTTAAATCATATCTCATATCTAATATTTCTACATTTTCTATATTTTCTATATTCATAAATTTTAATTTTTCATCTTTATTATATATGATTATAAACTTATGCTCCTGTTGCTTATAATTGCTATTTACAAATTTAATAAATTTATCACAAAATTGACTGTCATACATTATATGTAATTTAAAACTTTCTTCCGTGTCTTTACAAATGCCATATTCCATCATATTAATTTTATCAAGTTCATCTTGTATCACTTCTCTATGATCATATTCTAACTTATTTGAATATTCTATGATTTGCTGTCTTTGTTCTCCATCTTTCATATTAAAAACAATATTTTCATAAGTTTCTATGGCTTTTAAATATAATCCTTTTTGCTCATATAAATACGCCAAATTGTAATTCAAATCAAAATTATTACAATCTTTTTTTAAACCATTCTTTAATATACTTTCAGCTTCTAATAAATTCCCTTCCATAATTGCAATAACTGCATTCATAGAGTAAATATCTATATCATTAAACACCATTTTTCTATATTCATTTATTAAAGCTTTAGCTTCTTGCATATTTTCTGATTCAATTAATGCTCTTATATTCTCTTTTAATTGTCTTCTCAAAATTTCCATTTCATCATTCATAAAATTTTGCTTCTCTTTTAGTTCATTCAATAAAATTTCTATGCCTTTCTTCATCTCTGGAAATGACCTTAAAGCTTTTCTTAAATATTTAACGTACTCAGATTCATTACTATCTTTTACATATTCAGCCTTATACATATATATTAAAAAAGCTTCTTCATCATTTTTTAAGTCGAATATTCTTTCTTCCTCAATAATTCTTTTACTATAAACTTCACTTATATAAATAGTACCGTCACTTATATAACTCTTAAAAATCTGCGAAAATTCATTATCATTCATCTTATCAAATGCAATAATGTATCTTTTTAATGCTCTATTTACTCTTATTTGATTAAAATTATTCTCTTCTTTATTTTCATATAAGTAAGCTAATATAGTCTCTGTTAAATCTTCATATTTGCTCCCTATATATTGAAAAAATTTATTTAATCTTAATTCAAAACAACTCGTTAAAATATCATATATTGGATATTTAATTTTTAATAATTTATAAATAATATCTCCATAATAATCAGGAAGATTGTTAAAGTCTAGTGATTCAATATTTTTATCTTCATCTAATGAGTTTCTATTTTCTTTTATGCTTATTCTAATTCTGTTTAATAATCCATAACTATCTTTTAACTGCGAAAAACTATGCTCTGTATTTTCAATCTCCTGCACATTCAATATAATCTTACGTTCTTCTAGTATATAAGTTAAATAGTTCTTTTTATCCTCTTCTAAAGTAATATAATAATTTTTAAGTTCATCATACTTTTGAAATTTTATATATATATTAAATAATAAACTAACCAGTTCATTACTATTTACTTTGATTAACTTTGCATGTTTAATTGCTTCAGTATAGTTATTATTATTCATATAATCAATAGCTAATTTTTCATGTGCATAATTTTGAGACTCTACTACGGCTGTATGAAGTACCACTGAAAAGTCTGTCGCAAAAGTAGAATTTTCAAAGTCATCCATTAGTTCTAAGTATTTTTTATAATATTCAATTGCCTCTTTATCATGTTTTATAACTTCAAAAGCCTGTGCTGCAAAAAAGTATAAATCTACATAATCAGGCCTTACATTTATGCCTTCTTTGCAAACATCAATGATTCTCTCATATTTTCCTTGGGCATAACCAAATACTGCATATTTATTATAAACATATGAATATGTTTTTTTAATTTTATCACTTTTATCTTTTATTAAAGCATAAGCTTTTTGAATTTCATCCCAAGCTTCTTTTTTATCACCATGCATACTATAGCTTACCGATAATTGGTATCTATAATATACATTTTCTGGTTCTTTGCTAATCTCCCCCTTTAAAAGCTCTGAAGTTCTTTTAAACTTTTTTTCCATAAGTTCTTTGTCCGAAATGTCATAGCCATAGTGATGTAAAATTATATCCTGTGCTAAAAAAGTAGGATTTTTACTTATCGGCTGATTATGAACAGCACCTATATATTTAAACTTCCCATCATTTTTAAATAGTCTACTAGTATTAAATAGTTCTGCATTTATAGTATTACCCGGAACTACAATTCTTTGTGCTTCCTTTTCCCTAAGCATTATAGTATTAAATCTATTAATCCTGTCATCATTAAGTAAATCCAATAATTCTTGTGAATTCTTAAGTTCCTCATCTGCATCCATAATAAATATCCATTCACCTTTTGCATAGGAGATAGTTATATTTCTCATATCTCCAAAATTATTATTCCAAGGGTGAAAATAAAGCTTTTCTGTATACTCTCTTGCTATATCTATAGTTTTATCTTTAGAGCCTGTATCTACTATAATTAACTCTGTATAAGGCTTGTCTATTAATAGCTTTAAACTTTCTAAGCATCTTCTTAAATTCTTTTCTTCATCTTTTACCATCATACAAATACTTAATTTAAATTCCATATTATCACTCCCCATTTTACTTTAAAATAAACAATTTGTATTTTATAGTCACTGTAATAAAAAATTAATCTATGAAAATTGTTATCTATCTAATTATTCATTTTAAAACAAAATTATTCTAATTAAAGTATATTGATAATACAAAATATTTAATAGAATAACCTTTTATCTTTAAAAAAGAAGTCAAAGTATAACTCTGACTTCTCTTTATTTTAAAAAACTATCTTAATAACTGTAAAACCTGTTGTGGCTGTTGGTTAGCTTGAGCAAGCATAGCCTGAGCAGCCTGAGAAAGTATATTATTTTTAGAGAATGTTGACATTTCTTTTGCCATATCAACGTCTCTAATTCTTGATTCAGCAGAAGTTAAGTTTTCTGATGAAGTTCCTAAGTTATTAATTGTATGCTCTAATCTGTTTTGGTATGCACCAAGCTTAGATCTTTCTGCTGATACAGTTTCAATAGCGTCATTTATAACACTAATTGCAGCTGTTGCTTTATCTGCAGTTGAAACATCTAATGAATATTCTATGCTTGTATTATCAGTTCCATTACTTACATTCTGAGTTGCTACAAAGGATGCCACTGATCCATTTTTAGCTGTTTGAGTTGTAACGTTAGCATCATTAGATGTTATTTTTAAAGCATTAGCACGCATATCGCCTATGTTAACAGTCATGCTTTGAGCAGTATTAGCTCCAATTTGTAGTTTAGCTTCAAATCCATCCTTTGAATTTGTATTAGTATCTACTGTAGTTGCTGTCATTGATTCATGATCAATTTTTTGATTAAGTGTAATAGTGTTTCCTGAAGCAGAAGCAGTAAATTGTGTATTTAAGCTAGCATTTGCTGATATAGCTTGAGCTAAGTTAGCTGTTTGAGCTGCTTTATCTGCACTGTATAATACAGATGTTCCATTAGCCAAACCAGAATCAGTTGCATCATCAGTGACCTTAATGCTTACACCAGCAACTTCATATTTTCCGCCTACAGCTACTAAATCATCAATTTTAAAGGATTGCTGACCTTGTACTGCTACATTTCCACCAACTATTCCATTTGAAACAGCAGTTCCTGTTGCTTGTGTTGCTTTCTCCTTTAATGTAATCTTGCCATCAGTGCCTACTGTCGCATCAAAACGACCACTTAATGTAGAATTTGCATTTATAGCTGCTGCAATTGATAAAGCTTGTTGATGAGCATCTGTTCCAACATTAAACTGACCTTTTGATGCATCTGCTCCAGAAGCTACAGATGTAAATGTCTGTCCTCCTATTTTCACTGTCATTCCAACTGATTCAAAAGCTTTATCAAGTGTCATATTATACTCACCACGAACTTCAGTTACACCAGCTGTTTTTGAAGCTGTAGAAGTGATTCCAGTTCCTACTGTGCTAGCTGAAGTAATTCCTAAGGAATTATTAGTAGCTCCATCTGCTTTTGTATCAGTTATAACTAATTTATTATTGCTTACACTAAATGTAAAGTTAGCCAATTCTGATCCACCTTTAGCTTTTACCGCTTCAAATGCTGATTTCAATGCATCTGCTGCACCTGAACCTGTCCAACCTTTGTCAATGGTAACAGAACCTGTTAATGAATCTGTTGCTGATGCTGTTTTAGCATTAGCTGCATCTGCTGTATTTAATGTTACAGTTACACCATTGAAAGTAAATGTACTTGAAGATGTAGCCGAACCACCTGCCAATGCTCCTGAACTCCAAGTAGCTGCTACTGCTGCTGTACTACCTGTAACCTGAGTTATAGGCACTGCATATGAGCCTGCGACTACCTTGTCTACTCCTGCTGTGGTTGCAGATGTAGCTGCTACTGTTCCTAAATCACCGCCTGCACTAAATTGAGCACTATCTACTGCAGCACTATTGGCAGTAATCTTAACACCAAGGTTTGAGTTGTTAGCTGCAAAAGTATAATTTGTTAATTCATTGTTTGAACTAGCACCTTTGTATGCATTTAATGCAGCTACTATTTGAGTACCTACATCTCCATAAGAAGAACCATCACCAGTTATGTTCAAAGCTACAGTTTTGTTAGTTGTATCAACTGTACCAACAGTACCACCAACAGTAGCACTTGAAGAAGCTGTTATGTTAACTGTAACTCCATTAAATGTAAATGTACCAGTATTATTTGATGCAGAAAATGCAGTTAAAGCAGCAGTTGACCAAACAGCAGCAGTACCACTTGTAACTGCCATTGCTGTTGTAGATGCTCCCTCAAAATTCCCCTTAGCTACACCAGCTTTTACTGTTGCAACATCTATTTTCTTTTCTTCTCCACCGCCGTTTAATAACTTCTGAGTATTAAATTCTGTAGTGTTACCTATTCTATTTATTTCAGAAGTAAGCTGATTCATTTCTGATTGTATTGAAGTTCTATCAACACTAACATTAGTATCATTAGATGCTTGAGTAGCTAGCTCTCTCATTCTTTGAAGAATAGATGTAGTTTCGCTTAATGCACCTTCAGCTGTTTGTACCATTGAGATACCATCTTGAGCATTTGATGAAGCTTGGTCAAGTCCTCTGATTTGACCTCTCATTTTTTCTGATATTGATAGTCCTGCTGCATCATCTGCTGCACTATTTATTCTAAGACCTGAAGAAAGTTTCTGCATTGATTTACTTGCATTACTTGAGTTAATGTTCATGTTTCTGATAGCATTGTTCGCCATAAGATTGTGATTAATTATCATAAAATTTCCCTCCTTGATTTTTGGTGTGGACTTCCTTGTCTCACATACTTATTTATAGTTAAACTCTTTGAGTTTACTAACATATTTGTTTGTAATTACCGGTATTTACTTTTTTATTTTCATATTAGTTTTATCGTAATCTCTATTTATCACTTTACACTATTTTAAAAAATATTTTTATAAATTTTGAAGCATGAGAAAAGAGGCCTAAGCCTCTTTAAATCTTAATTATATTTTTTTACTAAATATAGTTGCACTGGTATATCTCTTATTATATGAATTATTTGCTCTTTTACTCTTAGCTACCTTCTCCATTTCAGCTCTTACGGCTTCGAGTTTAACTGACATCAAAGTATTCAACTTCTCTTGAACTTCATCTAATTCAAGTTCCTTATACATTTTTTTTCCTTCTTCTTTTTCAACTATACTATTTAGAGCTTTATCTACTAACATCTGTCTACTTTGTATTAATTCCTCAAGCAAATCTAAGTTATCCTCTTCTACAACCTTTATAATTTGCATTGTGTACTCTTTGTATTTTATTAAGATATCCTTTAAATTCGCATCCATATTTCAGCTCTCCTAAATTAACTTACAAATCTGTTCTATATTTATTAACTTCCAAGCATAGAACTTAATGATGATTGTTGTGCCGAAAGTTGTGTCATAGCAGTTTCAAGCTTTGAAAATTGTAAATAGTATTTTTCTTGTTTATCACTCATTTCAGATTTAATCTTTTTTATCTGAAGCTGCTCTTCATATATTTGGTCAGGAAGAGTTCCGTTCCCCCCACTACCTGTACTACTATAATCATATTGCTTGTTTGCATAAGAAGTTAGTATGGCAGTATTTAAGGTAGTACCTGTATATCCAACATTACTCTCAAAGATAGTCTTGATTCTAGTAAAAATTCCATCTTCATTATATTTTGTGCTAGTACTGTCATATGATTTACCTGCAGCAGCAGTAGACTGATTAGTAAACATTTGTAATACTTTATCACTTTTAGTTGCTATAGCTGCTTTTAACTTGGATGGGTCTGCTATCTCAACATGTCCAGGTGTTGATACGTCCGAAGACATATCTATACCAATACTATTATCACCATATTGTCCAAAAGCAAGTCCAGTACTGCTTACAGCTGAGGTAAATGCAGATCTTAAGCCATCAAGCATACTTTGAAGATTACTGTCATTTCTAAGGATACCTACCTTTGCTTTAGTTTCCCAAGCTGTAATTTGTGAAGTGGTCATGGATTCCTTCTGGCTGTCAGTTAAAGGTTTATAGTTATAATCCTTCTTTTCAGTAAGCTTCGTTTGAATTTCATCTACTATAGTGTTGTATTTAGTAATAAAACTACTAATTTTATCATATACTGCTTGGGTGTCTGTTCCAACATTTACTGAAGCAGTTCCAACACTTGATAAAGTATAACTCATTCCATCTATAGTAAAATTGTTACTTGATTTTGCAATGGTTGTACTATTTGTAGCACCTGGAGGTGTAATACTAGCAATAGCGTCTTTTCCATTAGTACTATCGGCTCTTAAACCCAAAGTTGAAAAATCTGATGTAACTTTTACAGTTTTACTGCTATCTGCTCCTACAAGTTTAAACTCACCAGTTGTATAGTCAAAACTTGCAGTAACATTACTATTAGCTGCATGAACCTTATCTATAACACTACTAATACTATCAGTTGAAAGTATGTTAACATTAAAAGCAGTTCCATCATATTCAAGCTTTAAATCACCATTGGTGCCTGTCCCCATTCCTAAATCTTCCATTGTCGTGCTTGTATCGATTGCATTTCCACTAGTATCTTTAACCCCTATACTATTCCCAACTTGTGTTGCATCGGTAGTTAATCCTAAAGCTGCAAAATCTGAAGTTATTTTAATACTTTGTGAGCTTCCTGTACTAGTCGATTGTATACTAAAGCTTCCTGTTAATTGACTATAACTTGCTGAGGCTAAACCTGATGTTGTGGTACTTATATTATTTATAACATCACTTATCTTATCTGTAGTATTTACTGTGACACTGTAATCTGTACCATTACAATTAAATTTAATAGTTCCTGAAGAAGTCAATCCCAAATCACTCATGGTCGTAGATGTACTAGGATTAATTACTCTTCCTTGTAAATCGTCTATACCAGTCACTGTAGTACCTGAACTTGAATCTAATATTTTTACACTGCTGTCATTTAAACTCTGAAACTGTATCTTATCTCCATTAACTACTGCTTGAAACTTACCTTTTAAAGAAGAATTGCTGCTTATTTTTGTATTTATATCATTTACAGTAGTAGTTATGTCTGAATCTGTACCTAGAGTTATCGTTTGAGTTGTCGCACCATTAACACTAAATGCTATGCTTTTACCACTCCAATCACTAGCGTTAAAACTTTTACTAGTGTCTTTTGCAATCTTGCTTCCACTTTTGCTAGCTGCTGCTGCCAATTGAGTAATATTCATCGTATATTTTCCCGTCTTCGCTCCAGTTCCAGGTTTAAAAGTTGCCACAGATGTATCTACTGTAGTAGAACCTGTAGTACTATTTACCGTAAATGGCGAGAAGTTTGATGATGATAAAATATTTTTATCCGTAGTCATTGAATCAAAAAAAGAATTCTGCAAATCTTTTATGTCCTTAATAATATCTTGATATGCATCTTGCTTCCATTGGGTATATTGCTCATCCTGCTGAGCTTTATCAAGCTTTGTTTGCTCTGCTGCCATCATTTTTTTTACCAAAGCATCTACATCAAGACCAGATGCCATACCTGTAATTCTAATAGTGTTACCGCCTCCAGCTCCAGTCATACCAGTAGATGTTGTACTTACATCACTCATATTTATCCCCCCTAATATTTCTAATGAAATTAGAAATACCTAATTTTCGCTTTCCATTTTCAAACTATTTCATTATTTTAGATACTTTATAAGCCTTATCCCAAGTGTCCTTTACATCCTCTATTAATGGGATTACCTCGTCCATTATTGCGACATCCTTTTTCATATTAGCATCAATAAGCCTTCTTACTATAAAGTCATATACCCTCATAAGTGACTCTGCCCATTCTCCACCTTTCGATACATCGAGAGTAACCATAAGTTCGTAAAATATGTTTTGAGTTTTAACTATATTTTCATGTGATTTTTTTATATCTTTTTCAACTAGCGCCTCTCTTCCTATTTTTGCGAATTTTACAGCGCCATCTAAGAGCATAAGTAATAATTGTTCTCTTGATGCATAATTTACACTATTGTTTTTATATGCATTATATGCGTTTGGTGCATACATATCATTGAACACTCCTTCTTTTTAGCTAAGAATTACAAGTAAAATTTAAGCTTTAACAGCATCATTTTAATTATTCAACAATGATTGCACAAACACCAAATTTTCACACGCAATTCTCAACTATTAATTCTTATTCTAATTATCGTAGTTAAATCAATTTTATTTAATAAAAATTAAGAATTAAGACTCGATTTTTAAGCCTTAATTCTTAAGCAACTATCTTCTTACATCTAAAAGGTGGCCTGCATCTTCTTCATTTGATGTGTTTTCTCTTTCCTCTTTGTAGGCGGATACTTCTACCTCTTCTATCTTTACCGCATCCACAGAAAGTCTCTTTTTGTCTTTTTTCTCTTTCTCTAACTTTGCGCTAAAACTTTCTCCATTTTTGTTCTTTTTGTCTTGGTTATCCTTATTTATAACTATACCACTTTTAGTATGAATCTTACCGGCACTTGTAGTCTCTTTAACTCTTTGACGAACCTCAGGGTCTACTTTATTTAATCTAAATTCCATAGAAATTCCCCCCTTAATTCAATTGACAATTGTCAACTCTTAACTATAAAAACTTTTCCTCACAAAATTTTATTCTAAGCTTTTTCATCTACCATTATTCCTGCTAATTCACAAAACTTGTCTATCATTTCTACTATTTTTTTTGATGGTATTTCTTTTATTACCTCTTTTGTATCATTATCCACTATCCTTATTGCTAACTGCTTTGATTTTCCTACAGTTTCATATTCTATGTGAGTTGGAGTACCTTCAAACAACTTATTTAAAGTATCTACTGCCTTCTTTACATCTTTTTCATCTAATGTTTTACCATTAGCTCCACCAACTTTTATAGTACTATCTGTTTGAACTACACTTAAACTACTGTCAGTAGCAGTACTTTGAACTTGAATATCAACATTTGAGCCTTGAGCTGAAGAGTTGGGTGTATAATAATTTTGTCCTCCTTGACTTAAACCTTTAATTTCCATCCTTGAACACTCCTTTTTAAATCATATAAGTACCTTTTATCTGTTTTTTAACTCTTTAAGTAGATTTATGTCTACAACCGCAGCTTTTTTATTTTCTTGTTCTACTTCTTTATATAATTCTTTTCTCAAAATTGTTACGCTTTTAGGTGCTGATATAGAAAGTTTAACCGAATTGTCATCTATTTTTACCACAGTAATTTCTATATCATCTCCAAGCAAGATAGATTCGCCCTTTTTTCTACTTATGACTAACATTTTATCATCTCCCTAGGCGTTTTGAAAAGCTCTTAAACTAACTCTTAAATATATTATGCCATATTTATTTTGAATTATTTCCAAATAATAAATGCTTAATTGCATAATTAGGATTATCTAATATTATTTGCTCTCCTACTTTTTCTTTTGTATTAATTATAATTGGCGCCTTTAAATTTACTGTTATACTTGAGACATCTGAATCTAAAGTTACTGTATTTAGAACTAACACGTCTCCTTCAGTTTCAATTTTAAGTTCCTTTAATTTCTGTTCATCTAAATCAAATTCATACTCTTTAATAGAAAAGAAGGGTGAAACTACTATAAGCCCTATACTCTCATCTTCTATAGAGTGAAGTATATTAAATACCTCATTTTCTTCTACCGGGAAAAGAATAAATTTTCTTAAATGTTCAAAGCCTGGAATCCCTTTTTCAAATGTAATAATATCATTTTCATCATATTCCTTTTCTCCATGGTATTTTGTGTTTAATTTCATCTTAACACCCCTTTTTAATTAAGAGTTAACTCATATAATCCATAAGAGTTGGCTGAAGAACTTTAGCACTTGTTTGAAGTGATGCTAAATACACTGTCTGCATTGTAGCATAGTCCATAGTCTTCTCAGTTATATCTACATCCTCTGTTTTAGAAAGTATCTCTGTCATATCTGTATTGGACTGTTCATTTTGATCCTTCGCACTATCCATTCTGTTTTGCATTGATCCTACTTGCGAACGAACTTTTAATATTTGCGCCATAGCATCATCTATTTCACTTAAATCATTTGAAATTAACGTTTGAGCTGAATCTGAAGAAACTGATGCTCCTGTATCATCTTTGCCGTCAAGATGATTAACTATTTTTTGCATGAGACTTCTTATATCAGTTGAAGTACCATCTTTTTTTGTGTAACTCATAACATCTGCTGCTGAAACATTATATTTTACCAGCACCCCCTGAGAAATCTCTGTTTGCCTGCTTGATTTTATCATTCCAAACTCAGTTGTATCTACAGAAGGATCTAACTCAGTACCATCCTCCTTACAATACATTAATCTGGTATTTCCAGTAGTTGTACATCCAAAGGTGTAAGTATTACTTCCAGATGCTGCTACATTATTATTTGTATCATCTGCTATATTTGCAAATAAATTATTACCTATAGCAAACCTTCCATCACTGCCTATGTCTACACTGCTGGCACTTCCAAAGGTTATGCCACCATCTGTACTTTGTGATACGTTAATTTTTGTTACCTTTGGCGGGGTTGAAGTATCTACTCCTGCTACTTCTATTTTATAATTTAAATTCTTACTTCCAGAAAAACTCCCACTAATTGTGATATTACCACCTGTGCTTGGATTAACTACATTAATAATACTGGTATCAGTCACTGAGTTTACAGGCTTTGAAGCTCCTTTAGTTCCAGCAAATATATATTCTCCATCAAAGCTTGTATTTAATATTTGTGCCATCTGTCCTACTCTTTGATTTAGCTCATCTTTAATTTTTTGTCTGTCATCTGAACCATAAGCAGCATTTCCTGCCGCCACCATCTTTTCTCTTACACTTTGAAATACATTATTTAACTGTCCTAAGGCTGTATCTGTAGTATCAAGCCAGTTTATTGTATTAGTTATATTTTTATTATATTGTGTATTTGCATTAATCTGTGTATTCATCTGCATTGATCTTGCCACATTAAAGGGATCATCTGATGGCTTACTAAAGTTTTTTCCTGTTGCCATCTGCTTTTGAATAGTTTTCATATGTTCCAAATTTGTATTCATATCACTAAGATAGCTATTTGCAAGCATTTTATTAGTTACACGCACTCTTTAATCACCTCAACCTTCTTATTTTTTTAGTCCATTAACTACTACATCTAAAAGTTCGTCTACAGTAGATATGACCTTAGCATTTGCCTGATAACAATGTTGAAATTGTATGAGATTAGCCATTTCCTCATCAAGAGATACACCTGATACAGCGTCTCTTGACTCTTTAAAGCCTGCAAGAAGTGTAGCTTGATTGCTTACCATTCTTTTTGCTTCTTGCTCCTGTATTCCTAGTGTGTCTATTGTATCCTTAAAATAACTATCCAGTGTCATACCACCAGTAGCATTTTTAATTGTGTATATTGTAGAAGACCCGATACTAGAATCTTGAACAAATATATCTTTCAAATACTTCTGCTTATCTGTACTGCTATCTACATTTTGAATTTGCATAAGTTTGTCTCTTAGCGTCTCAACTGCTAGTGCTCTCGTACCATCACTTTCACCACTTAAGTTATTTCCAGCACTATCATATTGAGCAGCTGATTTTATAAGCATAGGGTTATCTAATATAGCTTGATTAATTGTTATATTGGCAGCTGTAATTCCTTGTTCTGCTTTATCTATGGCATCAGTATCTGTACCATTATATACCGCTGTACTATCCTTATTTACAAAGAAGTTATTTATATTAGTTGATGTATCTGCTACAGCTGTATTGCTCTGGCTAATTATTCCATTTACAGAAAAGGCAAAGGATTTTGCGAATTTATTAAGCTGATCTTCATATTTATCTATATCCTTCTGTACAGATGAATATCCCTTTAGTTCTCCAGTAGGCGGTTGAAACAATGCCAATTGGTCAAAGCTTACTGCTCCACTTCCATCTGTAGGAATAACTCCACTGTAAACCCCTTGAGTTTTAGAACTTTTATCTACTTGAATAGCAGCACCGCTATTATCTGCCCATATTACTCTACCCTGATTCAACTTATTATATTTATCTGCTGCACTTACATAATTAGAATCACCAGGAGCTCCTGTAGGTTCTATATCAACTGTAATCGTGACCTTATTTGCATCATTAGTCATATCACCTTTTTTATAGTAGGTTACTTTATAATTGCCAGCTTCCCCTGCATTTTGTCCAGCTGCAGGTTCAATAGTACTTACATAGGAAAAGCTGCAAGCTTGATCTGGTGATTGAGATTGAACCAGATTTAAACTGGTAGTTCCATCTGCTGCTAGTGGAGGTCTTCCATCATCGCCTACATCTCTATATTTTCCTTCATCGGCGGTGGTTACATTATATCCCTCAAATTGCTTTTTATCTACATTTATTCCAAATTTATTACTCAACTGATCTAATAACAAGTCTCTCTTATCCATTAAGTCGTTTGGATTATTTTTTGCAACCTTAACCTGAATAATCTGTTGGTTAACCTGACTTAATTGAGCTAATATACTATTTATATCACTTACGGTATCTTTAATTACTGTTTGCGTATTACTTTTTATACTTTCAAGCTCTGTATAAGTATGATTTAAATCATTGGTAAGAGCAAGAGCTTGTTGTGCAACCATTGATTTTGAATTAGACTGATTTGCAGAGGTAGCCAAAGTGTTCCATGAATCAAAAAATTTTCCAATTAAAGTAGACATACCAGTATCACTTGGTTCATTCATAACATTTTCTACTTCACTTAAAAATTTATCTCTACCGGTAAATTGTCCATTTACTCCGTTTTCAACTCTCACCTGATAGTCAAGAAAACTATCTCTTATTCTGTCAACAGAAGCAACATCTACTCCTGTACCCATTTGTCCAGGTCCTACTGCATTATTCATATCTGGCATAGGAAATGGTCTTGACGTTTGAAGTGTAACTCTTTGTCTTGAATATCCATCTGTATTAGCATTTGATATATTATGAGAGGTCGTACTAATCGCCTGTTGTTGGGCAAATAATCCTCTAGTTGCTATATTAAAAGTCCCAAATAAACCTGCCATTTTATCACTCCTTATTTACGCTTTCCGTAAGAATTATAAGTTTTAGGCCCTTTATTAGGGTTTAGAAAGTTCAACATTTGTGTTGCAAATCCTAAACCCTGTTTTATTAACATATCGTTTGTAGTTTTTTGAAGTTCTATTTCTGATAAAAGCTTAACTATTTCTCTATATTTATTCTCTAATTCCTTATCCTTCGTATCCTCTATGATGTTCTTCATAGACTTGCCAGCCGTCAACTTTCTTCTCTCCATTTCAAAGTGGGCTATTTTTACACTGCACTCATGGAGTTTCTTTGAGACCTTATCAAGTGAAAATACATCTCGTTTTGTAAGGTATTTAAACTGCTCATCTAATATATCCAATAATGCTTCTAATGCTTTGTGCTCTTCTACAATTATTTCTTTCAATGCTGCAGTCATCACACACCTCCATATTTCTATTTCTTCTTAATGTTTTCAAGAACCTTTTCTGCTACAAGCTTTGCATCTCTTTTATAAGTACCATTGGTTATTTCTTTTTTTATCTTTTCTACTTTTTCTTTTGAATTTACCAGACTGTCTTCTGGAGAATAAGTGCTCAAGCTTTTTCCAAGAGATGATATTTCTATTGAGTCACTTTTCTTTATTTCTTCTTTCTTTTCTACGCTCTTTACATTATTTGAGTATAATTTTATTAATTTGCTCGGATCAACACTATTGATCTTCATATCGATACACTCCTAACGTCTATTTAACAACTTTTTCTCTTTCTATTATTAGTATTATCGGGCATATATATATAATATTTATACCTGATAATTAAAGAAAATAGCTTATTTTTACTTCAATTCTCCATTATTTGACTACTTTAATAAGAATATAAACACTATTAAAATTTAGGATTAAAAATTGATACTTAAGTGTCAGTCATAGATATATATTAAGTAAAAAAACAGCCTAAACAAGGCTGTTTTTATCTTCCTAAAGATTTTATTCTATCTTCATTACTTACTATGCTCGTAATTCTTACACCAAAGTTTTCATCAACTACTACAACTTCGCCATAAGCAACTTTTTTTCCATTTACAAGTATTTCCACAGGTTCTTCTGCTAATTTGTCAAGTTCTATAAGAGATCCAGTGCCAAGATTTAAAATTTCTTTTATATTCTTCTTTGTACGTCCGAGTACAACAGATATCTCAAGAGGTACATCTAATATTAAATCTATATTTTTAGGCATTCCTTTAGAAACTGACTGCGGTTGACTTAATGGCTGGAATGTCGCCTGGTGAACTTCTACAGGAGGCTGCTTTGGAACTTCTGCAGGCTTTTCCTGAAAACTCTGAGTGTATGCAACCTGTGGCTCTGGCTCAGCATACTTAGACTGACTCACTGGTTGAGTCTTTAACTGACTTACTGGTTCTGCCACTGGCTCTTCCGCTTCTTCCTGTCCCATCATTATTGCAACTATTTTCTTAGCTGTAGCTATTGGAAGTAATTGCATTATATGGCTATCTACAAGAGTCCCTATGGTTAAAGAAAAGGATACTTTTACAACAATTTCCTCTTCCGAAATATTATCAGATAAAGGAGTCGTTAGATCACTCCAAACCTTTGATATTGGTGGTGATATATTTACTTCCCTCATAAACATTGTTGCCATGGATGTTGCTGCTGAACCTATCATTTGATTCATAGCCTCGGATACTGCACTTATTTCTATTTCAGAAAGTCCACCTGATCCTTCAGCTACATTTCCGTCTCCACCCATCATTAGATTTGCAATTACAGCAGCATCTGGTACCCTCATTACAAGAAGGTTTTCTCCTACAATACCACTGGTATATTTAACCTCTAAAGCAATATTTGGAACTTCAAACTCTTCCTTTAGATTTTTTAATCTTGTTACACTTACTATTGGAGTAGTTATATTAACCATCTGGCCTAAAATTGTAGATAGTGCAGTAGATGCTGATCCCATAGATATATTACCTATTTCTCCAAGTAAGTCTTTCTCCACATCTGATAATTCTGGCACATCTTCTGTTGCTGGCTTTTCTTGATTAACCGGCTCTTCTGATGGACTGGATTGAGTGTCTCCTCCATTTAAAAGCGCATCTATTTCTTCCTGTGAAAGAAACCCATTACCCATAATTTTCCACATCCTTATCTATAATATCTAGTATTTCAACACCCATATTTTTGCCTAGTATTCCAGGCTTTCCATAGAAATATGGCTCATCTTCCACTACCAATTTAACAGGACTGCTTGTTTTTTCATTCAACGTTACCACGTCACCTACACCAAGTTTTAAAAATTCATCTACAGTAAGACTTGCACTTCCAAGCACAGCAGTGAGTTTTACATCAATTATATTAAGTCTTTCTCTTAACTGTTCTCTTGAAGACTGCAATACATCTTCATCACTCTCCTGGAACCAATACTGTACGACCAATTTATCCAGCACCTTCTCGATACTTAAATATGGTATACATATATTTATAAATGTACTACTTTTCCCCATTTCAACCGAAAAAGTAATCAGTGCTACCGGCTCATTAGGTGCTAAGGTTTGGTTTAACGCTGGATTAGTTTCAAGTCCCTCTATTTCTGGATGAACCTCAAGTACATCTTCCCAGGCAAGTTTTAAATTATATATAAGTCCTGAGTTTACAACTTTTATAATATTCTTATCTATATCTGTAAATTCTCTATTCTTAATCTTGCCCATTCCACTTCCTCCAAGTAACACATCTATTACCTGGAAAACAAAAGCCGGATTAGTTTCAAATAGTACAGAACCACTTAAAGGCGGCATCCTAAATACTGTTAATATAGTTGGATTTGGAACTGAATGAATGAATTCTTCATAGGTTATTTGCTGTACAGATTCTATTTTTACTTTTACATTCATCCTAACCTGTGCAGTTAAATAGTTAGAAATTATTCTGGCATAATTGTCGTGAATAAGTTCTAAAGTCCTTATATGGTCCTTTGAAAATTTTTGTGGACTTCTAAAATCATATGGTTTTACTTTTTGTTTTTCTTCTTCTTTGGGCACTTCATCTGGAGAAAGTTCTCCAGCGGATAAGGCAGCTAAAAGGGCATCTATTTCACTCTGTGACAATACATCTGCCATTATTTTCCCTCATTTCTAAATGTTTAGTGCAATTTCTAACTAGAAAGCAGTTTATCAATATCTATTAGTGTTACTATTCTGTCTTTAAAATTTATAACTCCCTCAATATAAGCTTTCTTTCCATCACTAATTTTTTCAATTAATTCTTCTTCAACATCTAATACTTCATCAACCTGATCTACAGTAATTCCCACTAATTCATCTTCCATTTCAAGTATAATTATATTGTTTTGCTTTTCATCTTGTTTTGGAGTACCTAATAAAAGGTTTATATCTAAAAGTGAAATCACATTTCCTCTTAAATTTATAAGACCTTTTATATGGGCCGGCGCCTTTGGAACCTTCGTTATTTCCATTGCATCATTTATACTTTGAACCTTTCCAGTTTCCACTGCAAACTGTTCTTCATTTAGCTTAAATATAACAACCTGCATGGTTGTCACCTCCAAAATATTTTTCGTATAAAATTTTAATATCTTTAGTAAAACTTTTAAATAGTTTAATAATTGTTATTTTTATATTAAACAATATATTAAATTTTTATAAGAGGACAATTGACAGAGGACAGAGGACAATGAATGTGAGTTTTCTTCCTTACGTCAGAAAACTAATTTATTTCTTATGAATTAGTTTCACTAAAGTGAAACTTCATCGGTTTAATTAATCATAGCTTAATTAAACCTTATTTACCGAAGGTAAAACTAAATTAAAGATTTTTCGTAGTGTAATGGAGAAAAATCCTCCTTCACTCACTGTCCATTGTCCTCTGTCCTCTGTCCTCTTAAAAATAATATGACCTATTATTTTTACATTATCCAGTAATTTTCTTTATTGCTTCAAGTACTCTATCTGGCTGAAACGGTTTTACTATAAAGTCTCTTGCTCCAGCCTTTATAGCATCCATAACCATTGTCTGTTGTCCCATTGCAGAACACATTATTATTTTTGCTCCTGGGTCAAATGCTTTTATAGCTTTTACTGCTTCTATACCGTCCATGTCTGGCATAGTTATATCCATGGTTACTACATCTGGTTTTTCCTTTTTATATAATTCCACAGCTTTTAATCCGTTATTTGCTTCTCCAACTACTTCAAATCCATTCTTTTCTAATATGTCCTTTATCATCATTCTCATAAAAGCAGCATCGTCAACAATTAATATTTTAGCCATTTTATTCCCTCCAAATTTCTTTACTCCTAATGTTATTAAAATACGCCTAGTGTGCTTAGCATCTTTTCTAATGACCCAGGCATTGGTACATAATAAAAATGTCCTTTAATTTCTTCATTATCTTGTACAAACATCGTTTCTATGTCAAGTACATAATCATCAAACTGTCCTGATTCAATAAATGTTGTAGAAAGTATAGCCCCAAGCATATCATAGGTTACTGCCGGAACAGAAGGCGTTATACTTAGCCCAGTAAACTTTGAAATTGCATTCATATATGAAGTAGAAACTATATTTCCTATTTCCTGTACAACTGAATTTCCCATTTCACTTAGATATTCTTCTTTTTGCCCTGTTAATCTTTCAACTAATGTCAAGGCAGTTTCCTTATCAAACACGAATAATATATTTCCTGGAGTATCTCCAAGTACTCTAACAATAACTCCTACAACTATTTCATCTCCACCTATACTGGAGAAAATATCATCAAATGGTACTATATTTATTGCGGGCACTGTCATGTCTATCTTGTTATTTACTAACTGTGATAGAGCTGTTGCTGCATTGCCTGTACCTATATTGCCTACTTCTCTTAATGCATCAAGCTGCATCGCCGTAAGATCTTGATAGGTCATCCCTTTTACCTCCTTACACTAAAGCAGCAACATCTAATATTAATGTTACTAGCCCATCTCCTAGTATAGTTGCTCCTATATATTCTTTCAAGCCTTGCAATGTCTTTCCGAGTGGTTTTATAACAATTTCTTTTTGACCAAATAATCCATCTACCATTAATCCTACAGTCTTTTCTCCAACCTTAACTATTACTATATAGTTTTTCTGAGCATTAGATTTTTCAAGATCTAATCTCTTGTGGAGTCTTATAAGTGGTATTACATTTCCATTATAGATTATAACTTCTTTATTGTTAGTTTTCTTCACTAAATCATCACTATAGTCAATAACCCTGTCAATATAACCTAAGGATATAGCCATAGTTTCTTCTCCTACTTTCACAAGTAAAGCTTGAATTATCTGAAGTGTAAGTGGGAGTCTTATTATAAAGCTTGATCCTTTATCTTTTTCACTTATTACATCTACTGTTCCTCCAAGAGCTGATATTTTTGTTTTTACAACATCCATACCAACGCCTCTACCGGAAATATCTGTTACCTGCTCATTTGTACTAAAGCCCTGCATAAATATTAAGTTTCTAATATCATTGTCTGACATACCTTCTGTATTTATGCCTAATTTCTCAGCTTTTGCTTTTACTTTATCTACTGGGATTCCTGATCCATCATCTTCAACTTTAATTACAGCTTTTGTGCCTTCTTGATAAGCTATTAATTTTATTTTTCCTACAAGATCTTTTTCTTTTAAAATTCTTTCTTCCTTAGGTTCTATACCATGATCAGCAGCATTTCTTATTAAATGAATAAGCGGTTCTCCTATTTCATCTATTACAGTTCTATCAAGTTCTGTATCTGCCCCTTGGATTATAAGCTCCATTTCTTTTCCAAGTTCTACTGATAAATCTCTTATCATCCTTGGGAATCTATTGAATACTGTATCGAGTGGAAGCATTCTTATTTTCATAACTAGATCTTGAAGATCAGAAGTAGTTCTTGCAACTTGTTCTAGGGTTTCATTTAAATCTCCTAGTCTATAATTAGTGCTTATCTGCTCTAATCTTGTCCTGTGAATAACTAATTCTGATACCATATTCATAAACTTGTCTAATCTATCTAAGTCAACTCTTACAGATTGATGAGTCTTCTTATGAGCTTCTTTTTGAGGCGTTTTGCTAGTCTTTACTTGTCCTAAATCTGAAGCTGGTTTTGGCTCTATAGTCTTAGTTTCTTTCTTTTCAACCTTAGCCTTTACTTCTTTTACATTTACCTCTTCAATTTTTTTCGCTTGTTCTGCCTTTACATCTACATTATCGATTATAACTTTCTCTACTTCAGATATATTTATTAAAATATCATATATTTCTTCTTTTTTCTTAGTCGATAAAAATACTAAGTCTATTTCATAATCAAAATTTTCATTTTCTATATCCTCTGTGTTTGGTATAGATTTTATTATTTCACCGCAATCTTCAAGATTTTTAAATATCAAAAATGCTCTTGCAGATTTTAATAACGTATCTGGGCTTAAAAATATTTTCAATGCAAAAGACTCATATCCTCTGTCTTTAGCTTGCTTAACTATATTTATATCATATTCATTCAATTCTATGGAAGAGTCTATTTTTCCATTTTCCTGATTATCATCAATTTCTTTTTCCGAGGTAGCTTCATTCTCTTCAATTTTCTCTTCTTTTCCGTCAGCAATAGATTCAAGCTCATTTATTATTTCTTCTACTGATATCTGCTCATCTACCCCATCAGATATGTTGTTCACCATTTGCTCAAGGGTATCAAGGCATTTGAACAGCACAGTAACAACCTTTTGAGTTACTCTAAGGTGACCTTCTCTAAATTCTGATAAAACATCTTCCATTTTATGAGTAAGTTCTGCCATTTCATTAAATCCCATTGTAGCTGCCATTCCCTTGATTGTATGAGCTACTCTGAATATTTCATTTAATTTATCTATATCATCTGGCTCTTGTTCAAGTTGAAGTAGCGAATCATTTAGAGTTTGCAAGTTATCCATAGATTCTTCTAAGAACATAGATAAATACTGTGATGTATCCATTTATAAATTCCCTCCTTATAGCTTCCTATATATAAATGTAGAAGCTTTTTCAAAGCCATAGTCTTTATAATTATATATACTTTCAGTAGCTCCCACAAATAGTAATCCACCTTTTTTTAACGATTGACTAAATTTTTTATATATTGCATCCTTTACATCTTGATTAAAATATATTACCACATTTCTGCATACAATTAAATCAAAATCTTTTTCATAATTTTCTAGTATTAAGTCATGTTTCTTAAATGTAACCATATTTTTTATCTTAGGACTTATAATATATTTATCACCTTGTACAGTGAAATATTTATTTATATAATCCTGTTTAACATTTTTAATTTCAGATACAACATATTCTCCTTTCTTTGCTTTTTCCAATATAGTGCTGTCAATATCTGTAGCAATTATTTTATGACTCACACTTGGTGAAAGTTCATTTAGATACATTGCTATAGAATAAGGCTCAGCTCCAATAGAACAAGCCGCACTCCATATTTTTATAGAACTTCTGTTCTTTAGAAGTTCATCCCTTAATTTAGCTTTTAAGTCTTCAAAGATTTCTGGATTTCTAAAAAACTCAGAAACATTTATGGTTATGAAATCAAGAAATTTTTGTCTCTGAGATTGATCCTTTTTCAAAAGCGCTACGTACTCATCTATAGTTCCTACGCCCACCCTTGCCATCAAACTGTTTATTCTTCTATGAAGCTGATTTGATTTATAAGCAGACAAATTAATACCAAAATCTTTAAGAACCCACTGCTCAAATTGCAACATATCCATAAGCTTTACCCCCTATATTGCTGACACTACTTTTATTATTTCTTTTGCTATGTTATCTATTGGTAATACCATATCAACCATGCCTGTCTCATAGGCGGCTTTAGGCATGCCATATATTGTACATGTCGACTTGTCTTCTGATATTGTAATACCTCCATTTTTTTTAATTTCTATTGTTCCTTGAGCACCATCTCTACCCATACCTGTTAGAACTGCACTTATAATTTTGGATCCGTATGTATTAGATGCGGATACGAATAATTTGTCTACTGCTGGCCGTACTCCCCATAAAGTTGGATCTGAGTTCAGATGAATTTTATTGTCTGAGCCTACCTCCATGTGAAAACCTCCTGGTGCAATGTATACAGTATTATTTTCTATATTCATTTCATCTGCAGCTTCCACTACTTTTATTTTGCTATTTAAATTTAATCTTTCAGCAAAAGCCTTGGTAAAACCAACTGGCATATGCTGCACTACAAAAACTGGCACCCCTAATCTTTCTGGCAAAGCTGTTATTACCGCATATAAAGCCTTAGGACCTCCTGTAGATGCACCTATTACTACAGCTTCAATCTTGCCAGTACCCAATTTTTTAATGTTTTTATTTCCCACGACTTTCCTCTCCGTCTGTACATTTTTGGTTATTGCTTTATACTGATTTATAGATATTTTTTTCTCATAAGCTAATTTTATTTTTTGTATTAAATCATTCTTAACTTTATTAATATCTAATGATATAGCTCCTGATGGCTTTGGTAGAAAATCAAAAGCTCCAGCTGCAAGGCAATCCATTGTAAGTTGAGGACCTTTATTCGTGATACTACTCAAAACTATTACAGGTATGTTTATATTTAATTTTTTCAGTTCCTTAAGAGCAGTAATTCCATCCATTTTTGGCATTTCCACATCTAAGGTTATAACATCTGGAACATTTTTAGGTAGCTTTTCTAACAAATCTTCTCCATTTCTTGCTATATCTATAACTTCCATATCAGCTTGCTCATTTATCATATCTGAAATTATTTTTCTCATTAAAGCTGAATCCTCTACCACTAAAACTTTAATTTTTCCCAAAACGTTATCCCTCCATCCTTTAGAATTGATAGTTGACAATTGACAATGAATTATACTTTTTAATTAGCTGTTTTAACTCTGTCAAAGCATCAAAAATTGTCCTTTGCCCTTTGTCAATTTATTTATAGTTCTTTAACTCCCATACCTACAGTCTTTATCTGTACTACGCCATCAGTAGTATCAAGAATCATAGTTCTTCCTTTGTTTCCTCCAGTATCTTCTCCGACTATGGGAATAGAATATTCTTTTAATGTATTTCTTACAGCTATGCCATTTCTATTTCCTATATCCATAATCATACTTTTGTCAGAGAAGTTAAACATTGAAGCTCCTCCAGCTATCTTCGCCTTCAAGTTTCTCCTAGAAGCCCCCATCTTTTCTAGTCTTTCTATCAATAGAGGAATTGCCAAATCTGCAAACTTTAAAGGATTGGTTACATTATTAAATTGAGTACTATCAGGCAGCATTATATGAGCTAGACCACCTAAGGCTTTTGTTTTATCGTATAAGGCTATGCCTATGCAGGAACCCAATCCAACGGTTATAATTTTATCTGGGGATGTTGCAACATTCATGTCTGCTATTCCTACTTTTATTTCTCGTTTTTCCATAGTATGCACCCTTCACTTCACGCTATATAAGCTTTTTTTCTTCTTCTGTGAGTATAGTACCAAGGTTTAAAAATATGATTATCTTTCCATCTGTTTTAATTAGCCCTTTTATATATCTTCTAGATATTCCTGCTACTATATCTGGTGCTGCCTCTATATTTTTTGCATCTACATCTTTTACTTCTGATACTACATCAACTACTATTCCAAGTTTATCTTCATTCTGCTTTGCAACTATTATCTTTGCATCATTTTTAATTTCTTCTTCTTCTAATCCAAATCGTTTTATAAGGGATATTATAGGCAGAATATTCCCTTCGTAATTAATAACACCTTGTACAAACTCCGGTGAATCTGGAAGTTTTCTTGGTTTTTCATAGCCTAAAATTCTTTCAACTTCCATGATGTCTGTCGCATAATACTCTCCATTTATACCAAAAATCAGTACTTTAACTTCATTGCTATCCATTATAATTCCTCCTTATTAATTTTTAACATAAATTAGGCTATTTTTTCTCTCTATATTTATATATAATAAGCATTTTTTATGCTGCAGTTTCCTATAATTTAAATTTATCTACTACTATATCTCCAGAAGAATCCAAATATGCATGTACATTTTTACTTGGACTGTCTAATATAAACTCTCTTGTTCCAACCACAAAAACTGTATTCTGATAAGCCACATCTACCCATATATGTCCCTCTTTTTCAACTTTTAGTTTTGTAGACACCCCTGCTGTACTTCCAACAACTTTACACTTAATTTCATTTTTAGCTTTTAGGATTCCTCCTCTTGCCACACTTTTATCCTGAAAAATATATATGCTTCCATTTGCTGTTATTTCTGATATGTATTCACCTTTTCCAAATATAATTACATCTCCAGAACTTTGTATATTAGAATCTTGGCAATATGACATTTGAACATTTACAGGGAGAGCTAATGTATCTCTCAAATACACAAGTTTTTCTTCTATTGAGTTCCTTATATCTTCTAGTTCTGAATAATGCTTTATACTAATTGGCCCCATTCCTAAAAGTCTACATTTTATAAGATTAACTAAATCATCTT
This sequence comes from Clostridium thailandense, assembly GCF_019207025.1. Taxonomy (GTDB): domain Bacteria; phylum Bacillota; class Clostridia; order Clostridiales; family Clostridiaceae; genus Clostridium_AM; species Clostridium_AM thailandense. The sequence goes on from NZ_JAEEGC010000021.1 coordinate 85,604, forward strand.
CCGTAAACTCATCATGTTGTATGTTTAAGTGTGTTATCACGCTTAAACATATTCTAGGCAATAACTTAAATTTATTTTCAATGAGAACCTTTATTATTTCTCCATCTTTTTTATTCTCACCAAGTAGATTATATTTTTTTATTTCTTCCGAAGCAGTAATTATATTATTTACAATTTCCTTTAACTGCTCAAGGTCATTTATTGTCTTTAATTTTTCAACATCATCTCCGCCACCAAATACTTTGGCAGCAATTACATTTCCTTTTATTGAAATGTTTCCTTTTGCTCTTATAAAAGCTCTTTCTACATCTTTTCCAATCTCAACTGCATTACCACCTTCTACTTCCATGCCCTCAGCTACATTGCCATATACAATTATATCTCCGATAAATTTTATGTTTCCTGTTTTTAAGTCTACATCGGATTTAATTTCATGGACAGGATATACATAAAACACATTACTTTTCACACAAGGCTTTCCATCTATGTCCGCTACAATTATATTTTGTTCTTGTACTATTGCACCATTTCCAACTTTTATCTTCAGCTTTTTACCAGGTTTATATTTTGTTTTTTTGCCTGTAATATCAATTCCATCCCGTCCCTCTTGTCCATCATGTCTTACTGCTAATATATCCCCTTTATGCGCAGCCTCTATAGCTCCTATACTCTTAAAATCTACATTTCCAACTTGATCTTCTTTTAGTTGTTTATAGCTTTCTTCTTGTTTAAATTTTATTTCTATAAAATCATTTTCTCCATTAACTACTGGTTCACCCTTTGCTACTAAAATCTTTTCGTTACAACCTTCAACACATTTTTTCAAGTTTTCTTCTATTATACCATAGACTATATTCAAATTTGATAACTCTTGCTTAATTTCCTCAACTTTATATTTTGTAGGATTAACTTGTGCTTCTATTTCTGCTTCTATTGTTATTTTATTACTTTTAGCCTTGTCTTTAAGTTTATATATTTTTTGTGGTATATAAATTACAGTAGCATAGGCTTCTAGCTTATCTTCTGATATGGATATTTTTAATTCTCTTTTAGCTTCATTTTCTTGAAAAATAATTTTAATTTCACTTTCCTCAAATACACTTTTTTTATCTTGTACTATTTCACCATCTGCCATTACATTTATAGTATTTCCTCTTACTATTATATAAGCTGGTTCTCCACCAGCTTTTGGGTTTGTAACTTGTATTTTTTCATTAACTATACTTACTGTACCGTCATTTTCATTTAATTCTATAATATTTTCATTATTTTCACCATCATCTGTTTGTCTACCTAACTCTTCCGATAAATTCTCACTTTTCATTTTTACTGATATAGTTATTCTTTTTCTAAATAAAGACTTTTTCTCTTCAACAATTTCATATTTTATATTTTCCTCAGATATACCAAGCTCCTCACTGGCAGCTTTAATGCATTTTTCTAATGAAGATTCAGTGTATAACTTTTCCATAATTATCGCCTCCATATAGATATTAATCAAATATACAGCAAATTATTTGACAATAAACTATTCTTTAGTATAAAAATAGTCGATTGTTATATTATCGTTATATTTTTATTACTCTTTATGTAATAGTTCATATAAACTTCCAATTGGTGAATTTTACACTAATTATATCATGTTTCCCTAATATATGTGAACCATTCTCAATTGAAACTTTAATTCGTAAAGTAAAAATAGTGGCCAGTACTATTTTTGAAAGGACATAGTACAATTGTCATCTGATAAATGCATTTGATACTTTAGATCCTTTCGCTGCATACCCGAAATCCGTATCTATTTTAGATATCATATCCATACTTGTTATTATTACTGGTGAAATTAAGCTTTTAACATTTTTCTCAATTAATTGTTTATCAAAAGAAATCATAAGATCTCCCTTTCTGATTTTATCTCCCTGCTTAACATGAGTAGTGAATCCTTCACCATTTAAGCTTACTGTATCTACTCCAATATGAACTAATATTTCTATGTCTTCTTCAGTTTTTATGGCAATGGCATGTTTCGTTGGAAATAGCACTCTAATAATACCATCTACAGGTGAATATACCTTATTATCTTTTGGAATAACTGCAAATCCATCGCCCAATAATTTTTCAGAAAAAACTATATCTGGAACTTCTTCTAGCTTTATGATTTCTCCTTCTATAGGATTAAATAGAACTAATTCAGAAGAAGTTTTGTTTCCATACACATAGTTATCTTTTAATAATTCTATACTGTCTTGCATATTAGTAATACTTTTTCTATACTGTTCCCTATTTTCAATTATAGATTTTATATCATCCTTAATACTTTCTGCTTCAGTTCCATATATTATCTGTACATTTTCTCCCACATCGAATATACCAGATGCTCCACTTTCCTTTAGCATAGTTTTATTTACCATGTTAGGATCTTTTAAAGTAAGTCTCAATCTAGTAATACAGGAATCTAATACTTCTATATTATCTTTTCCTCCCACCGCATCTAGTATTAAGGCTGCCTTTTCTAAGTCAGTACCTTGAAACTTTAACAATAATGTTTCTTCCTCTTCTCTACCTGGTGTTTTAATATTCATGGCTCTAATAACTGTGTAGAATACGACAAAATATAGTAAAAAGTATGTTAGCCCTACTGGTATTAACAGCAATGGGTGTTTTGCAAACTTATAACCTATTATGTAATCAATCGCAGATGCTGAAAAGGTATATCCCAGTTTTATACCAAGTAAATCTGTAACAATACCTGCTGAAAAAGCAGCAATTACATGAAATGCAAACAATATTGGTGCTACAAAGATAAACGAAAACTCTATAGGCTCAGTTATACCTGTTAGGAAAGCCACAAAAGCTGCAGATATCATTATTCCTGAAATCTTTCTTCTATTTTCCGGTTTTGCTGCTGCTATCATAGCCATAGCTGCACCAGGAAGCCCGAACATAAGGATTGGAAACTCTGATGCCATAAAGGTTCCTGCAGTAGGATCTCCATGGAAATATCTGGCGGTATCCCCAAAATATTTTACTCCATCAGCTCCTACGTAAGAGCCAAATTGATATAAAAATATTGGATAATAAATATGATGCAATCCTAGAGGAATTAAGAGTCTTTTTCCCGCAGCATAAAAGGCTGGTCCCAAATAAGAAGAGCATGCCCATCTTGCAAACATGTCGATGTCTTTTTGTATTGATGGCCATATAACTGCTACTACCATTGAAAAGATAATTACCACTATTGACGTTATTATGGGAACAAATCTCTTTCCACCAAAAAAACCCAACACTTGAGGTAATCTTATTTTGTGATATCTATTATATAAAACTCCTGAAATAATACCTACTAAAACTCCACCTATTACCCCCATATTGGTTTGGGTCATTCCCATAATCCCCTCAAATATTAACTGTCCAACTACCGCTGCTAATGCTGCAACACCTTCTCCACCTGAAAAACCTATAGCAACCCCTACGGCAAATATCATCGGAAGATTATTAAATATAACATCTCCAGCTTTCGCGATGAATGGTACATTAAACAAATCTGGTTGACCAAATCTTAATAAAATTCCTGCCGCTGGAAGCACTGATACTGGAAGCATCAAGGACTTACCTATTTTTTGTAATGCAGCAAATAACCTTTTCATTGTCGTTCTCCTTAGTATTTTTTGTAAACTTACAGACCTATCTCTCGAAATTATCTTACTCTGAAATTCTCTTTAGATGCAAAGTTATATACCCTATTTCATCCTCAATTATTTTTACTGAAAACAAATCTTCTATTTTTAATGCCACTTTCACAGCGACACTATATTCTCTATACATTTCTTTTTTTATTATATGTAATAAGTCATTTTTTATAGGTTTATTCTTTTCTGCTCTTTCTATCATAAAGTTTATGTGATTTACTGTCCTTACATAGGCTAATGAATTTTTTTCCAACCTCTTTCCTGTAAGTTTCTCGATTAGTTCTATAACTATACTTATTTTTTTAGTATATGCTAAAGATTCAGACACATCTCTTTGTGTAAGCGCTGCTCTTATATGCAAACATATAAATCCAGCCTCATCTTCTGGGAGATTTGTATTAAATCTTTTATTTATAAATTGAACTGATGCTAAAGCTAACTTATACTCAGTTGGATATAACACATTTAATTCGTTTTTAAAGGGATTCTCAATGTTTAGACCCTTTTGTATTCTTTTTAGTGCAAAACTTATGTGATCTGGTAAAGACACATGAACAGCTTCATTTAATTTAGAATTAAGTTCCTTTTCTACAAAATGAATTATCTCTTCTGAAACACCAACTATATTATTATCTATGCTCTGAAGTACTTTTTGATAATTTTCTCCTATCACTGATGTTTTCTTTATAAAAATATTTTCTACTCTATCTTCAGGTATTTCTGTACCTTTAGGAAAATCAAAGCCAATACCTTTTCCAACCAATATAACTTCATCCTTATCTTTTTGTGCTATAATGACGTTGTTATTCAATACTTTCTTTATTTTAAAGGATTCCATATACTTCACTCCAATAATGATTTATATTGGGGCCCACATCCCCCATACCAATTCGAATTTTGTTTTACTTAACTGAAGTTACCAATATCCTCTTTAGATATTTCATCGTATTTTTTCATGAGTTCTAAAACAACTTTGTTGCTAGCAGAGTTAAATTTTATATCATCAACTCTACCTATTGGTAAAATCTTTGTCGATGTGCCAGAAATAAACAATCCATCTAAATCCTTTATGCTCATATAATCGACATTTTTTTCTAAGACTTGAAGACCTATTTTACTGCATAATTCTATTACAACCCCTCTTGTCACCCCAGGAAGCACATCTATAAGCGGTGCAGTTAACACCTTACCATTCTTGATCATAAATATATTCGACTTGCTTCCTTCTGTAATATTGCCTTTTTTATTCACAAGTATAGCCTCATAAGCATTCTTTTCTTCTATTTCTTTATTAACAGCTTCTCTAAAACTTAAGTTTATAATCTTTGCATTAGGATTTTCCCTCTCACCATGATATAGTATTGTTTTTACACCATTTCTATACTCATCTTCATTAGGATAGTGATGCTTTACAAAATAAGCTAAAAATATATTAGTTTCGCCAAACTTAAATATTATTTTTATATTCCCTATCTTTGTATCGTTTATTCTAACTAATTCATATATCTTATTCTTTAGGTCATCTTCTGAAAACCATATATTTAGATCAGTTAATTTAGCCGAGTTTTTAAGTCTCTCTAAATGTCTTTGCAAAAACAAGGGTTTTCCATCTATTATCCTTATTACTTCATACAAGGATTTTCCGCCCTTTAACAAGTTATCATCAAATTGTTCACAGGATCTTTCCTCATTATTAAATATAAAATATTTATTTACGCATTCACTCATGACCTATCCTCCCTACATAAGTTCTATTTCAAATTCAACACATATAGATATTTAGTTTCAATTTTAAGCATTATACAATACGTAACTCCATATATACACGGGTTATAAGGTAATGTACAATTTTAAAATGTAAACTGTTTACCTATATAGAACGGAACCAGAAAGTAGATTTATCTGTAGGGATATGTTACCAAAGCTGAAGACACATTTAAAAACTTTTTTATCAATCTTAGCGAAGTATTTTAGAAAATCTTAGAGCCTTTGATATGTCTGAGGTACGAGTTTATCAAAGGTTCTTAGATTTTCAAAATACTGAGCTTTAGATTGATTAAAAGTTTTTATAGTGTTGAAGCTTGGTAACATATCCCGAAAGATGAGTCTACTTTCGGCGGTACTTCTCTATAAGTACTACTTCCAATTAAGTCTTTCTATTTTATCGTGATTTTTTTTATAATTTATAAGATAAGGTTTACCTACTAGATTAAACAATGGAAGGTCTGCTAAGGAATCTGAAAACATATATGAATTTTTAAAATCTACTTCTATATTTTCTTCCTTTAATACCTTCATAAGTCTTCTCACCTTTTCTTCACCTTTGCAGTTTTGTCCTGCAATTTTTCGGCTGTATTTACCATCTAAACTTGTAAATACGGTACCTATTATTTTGTCTACTTCCTTTATTTTATATAATTCATTTAGATAAAATTCTGCTGATGCAGATATTAAATATATCTTATAGCCTTCAGCTTTTAGTTTTTTAATCATATCAATAGCATCTTTATAAATTATCTTACTAAGCCTTTTCTCATAGAATTCTTCTACTAGTTCCTGCATTCTTTCTTCCTGTATTCCACCTATAAATGCTATAAAATTTTCTTTTGCTGTTTTTGAATCTAATATTTTTATCATATAAAGAAATGCAGATATAACAGCTCTTGGAGCATGCATCACAAGCCAAGGACTCTTCTTTATCATAAAAGCGTAGAATTCCATAAGGGTTTCTCGTTTTGTTAGAGTATAATCCACATCAAATATAGCTAGTTTTTCCAAGTTACTCCTCCTCTTTCGAAGTGTTTACATGATAAAGAAAGCCGTTGCCTTATTAGCATCGACTTTCTTTTGATTCTCTAATTTTTTTACTCTTCTTCATCTACTAATTGTTCATAGTAAGCGGATACTTCTTCAAATTCCTCATCGTCTGGAATTACAAGTTCTCCTTCTTCACCTTCCCCTACTACTTTGAACAAGAATATTGATCCATTTTCAGGGTGTTGAACTATAGCATATTCATTTTCTTTATATTGGAATCCATCGATTACTTCGCAAGGAACGATATTTCCATTTTCATCTTCTAAATCAACTATCAAAGTTTCATGTTCGCCACATCCACAACCGCAATCATGGTCGTGCTCATGGTTATGTTCTCCGCAACCGCAACCTGTACTTTCTTCTCCACAGCCGCAGCCGCAATCTTGTAATTTTTCCTTATCCATAGGATATTACCTCCTTTTACTGTTATGTTCTAATTTTACCCTTAATTCCACAATAATAAAAGGTTTTTTTTTAATTTAACTTAAATATTTTATTTTAAAAAAAGGAGTGCTAAGCACTCCTTCTTCATATTTATTACTCTGCTGCAAGTTTC
>NZ_JAEEGC010000210.1 GCF_019207025.1 Clostridium thailandense
GAGAGCTGGCAACACCCGAAGTCCGTAGCACAACCGAAAGGAATGCGCGGCCGAAGGTGGGGTTAGTGATTGGGGTGAAGTCGTAACAAGGTAGCCGTAGGAGAACCTGCGGCTGGATCACCTCCTTTCTAAGGATTAAAGACCTAAATGGTCTTTAATGGGTAATTTAGCTGAACTTGTTTCAGTGTTAAGAATTACCCCGGACCATTTGGTGAAAATATGACTGTACTGTGGTCATAGTAGAGACTGGTTTACACTCTGTTTAATCTTGAGGGATTATAAGCCTAAATAGCTTATAATGAGGAATTTAGCTGAACTTGTTTCAGCTTTAATATTCTCAAGATTTATTTGCCCGTTGATTTTGAAAAATCGATATGGTATGATAAATCTCCAATTGTTCTTTGAAAATTGCACAGTGAAATATAAAATGAAACTCACTCAGCAGAGCTGAGGAGTACTGATTCTTTGACTAAATCGAAGATTTAGAAGAAATCAGCATCTGGTGATAATGACGTGAAGGTAACACCCGTTCCCATTCCGAACACGACGGTTAAGCTTCACAGTGCCAATGGTACTGCAGAGGAGACTCTGTGGGAGAGTAGGTCGTTGCCAGGTCATATAAAAAAAAGGATTGATTCGAATGAAATTTTGAATCAATCCTTTTTTATATATTTGACTATGTTAAATGGAATGTATTAAGGAAAAGATGTAAATTAAGAATGACATTCTTATCTTATCATTTATACTTGAAGGCATCGAAGGCAGCAGAAGGATAAAAAAGTTAGAATCGATTCAATAAAATCTTATTAATATAAAACCAGACATTTTAAATAAGACTACCTAGGTAAACTTTCCCCAAATGGTTTAGAGGGTATTTCAAAGAGACGTTTTTTATTGAAATGTAATGAAAAAATGAGAGATGCATGTTATAATTATAAATAATTTAAATGAAAGTAATAGTATTTGAATGATATCACTTTTATTGAAATTCAAGTAGTTAAATTTTTAATAGAATGGAGTGAATATTATAGAAAAGTATGGAAATGACATTATTGAATCTTTAGTGAATGCAATTCCCCTTATTCAATCTATTTTACATATGGACAGCATGTTTGCAGTTGCTGATAAGGAAAAATTCATATATTATCTTCCAGGCAAAATCATTGATGCTAAAGTATCTCCTGGGGTTCCAATTCCACACGAATCTGGGTTGTATAAATGTCAACAAACTGGTGAAAAAATATCTTTGAATTTACCTAAAGAAGTTTATGGAATTCCTACAAAAACATGCAGTATTCCTATAAAAGATAAAAGCGGTTCAATAATAGGAGCATTTAGTTTAGGATTAAGCATTGATACTCAACAAACATTGCATGAGTCTGCTCAAACAATTGCTGCAACAGCAGAGGAAATTACTGCAGGAATGGAGGAATTATCATCTTCAGCTGTGCAACTAGCAAGAGATTTGGATTTATTACAAAAGTCAGGGGAAAACATAGTTGTTGAAATTGAAAAAACTTCTGAAATTTTACAATTTGTTAATCAAGTTGCCACAAGTTCAAACCTACTTGGTCTAAATGCAGCGATTGAAGCTGCTCGAGCTGGGGAGCAAGGAAGAGGATTCACCGTGGTTGCCAAAGAAATACGAAAAATGGCAGACAACAGTTCAAAGTCGGTTAAAGATATAAAAGAAATACTTCAATCAATTCAAAATGACATATCAAATATGGTTAAAACCTTGTTAGATACTGCTCAACTTGGAGAAAATCAGGCATCAGTTACAGAAGAGATAGCTGCTTCTATGCAGCAGCTTACGACTATTACAGTAGAGATTGAAAGAATAGCTGGAATAATATAGATATATTTACAGAATACTTAGCCAGCAAATTTAACTTAGAAGAAAAGTAAAAAATATTAAAATGATAAGCATCAGGTTGGGATGTTACATTTAGGCAGACACAACCGAAAGTAGAATTATATGCAGAGAGAGGTTACCAAGTTTTGGTAATCTCTCTCTGCGTATAATTTTACTTTTTGGCATAGTTTTTTGTAAATGAAACAGCTTCATTTTTTAGCTTGATATAATCTAAAGAGTTTTTAGGACGAATCAATTTTCAATAGCAGTATACCACATACAAAGTAAAATATGGTATAATTTAACATATGAGGTGGAAATAAATGAAAAAATTTTCAGTATTTATAAAATGCACATTGTTTATTTTATACTTTATAATAATGAACTGGATGCTTCTAACAGCTCTTAGAGAGCCAACTATTGTTGATGAAAAAATTAAACCTAAAATAACACTAATTAGCCATGTGTACTCAAATCCTTATTGGAAATATGTAAAATTAGGCGCAGAAAAGGCAGCAAAACAAAGAAATGCTGTGATTGATTTTCAGGGGCCAGATAACGCAAGCGCAGGCGAAGGTATAAAATTTATAAATATGGCCTATGCAGCTAAAGTGAGTGGAATTATTACCTATGTTCAGGATGAAGCCTTGTATAAACCTGTTATCGACAAAGTATTAGCAGGTGGAATTCCCATTGTAACGGTAGATTCTGATGCAGAAAACAGTAAACGTTTAGCTTATGTAGGTACCGATAATGTCACCGCGGGCAGAGTTGGTGCTAGGGAAATGATTCATCAGGTTGGCAGCTATGGAAATGTAGGGATTATTATGGGTGGAAAAAATGTTAAAAATCAAATTGAAAGAGTAAAGGGTTTTACTGAGTATATAAAGAGTAATTCAAAACTTAATATATCAGAGGTTGAGTCCTCAGATTCATATCTTTTGGAAGCAGAGCTTGCTACTAAAAAAATATTGATAAATAACAAGGACATTAAAGCTATATTTTGTACTTCAGCACTAGATGGACAAGGTGCAGCTAAAGCGTTAATCAGTATGGGAGCTACCCAAAAAGTTAAGATTATTTGTTTCGATGATTTGCCTGAAACCCTTGATTATATAAAAAATGGAATAATTACTTCTACAATTGTACAAGACCCTTATGGTATGGGATATAAAGCAGTAAATATAATAATGGATATTATGGAAGGTAAAGATACCAAAGGTATATTTCTTACAGATGTTAGTGTAGTTACTAAAGATAATCTTGAGGAGTTTAAAAAAACACGAGGAGAGTATGAGAGTGAAAACTAGTAGTTTAAGAAGGAAGTTTATAATATTTGTCCTTATCACAATTATTCCCATAGCTACCAATAGTATTATATCCTTCGTTATAAGCAAACAAATAATAAATTCCTATGATAGTATGCTAAATAAAATGAGTATAACAAAGGAAGTCAAAAATTCTCTCAATGATTCTTTTACTAATTTTAATAAATACATGATTGAAAGTTCTGCAGAAAGTAAAGAAAAATATGAGATAAGCTATGACAATGCTATGAATAATCTAATCTTACTTGAGGGAAAGTCTGACCTTCACAGCAAATATATTTTAAGGGATTTGCAAAATTCTCTAAGAAGTTATAGAACTTCTGGAGATGCTACTATTGAAATATCTTCGAAACAAAGTGGAATCGATGTATATTATGGCCATTATGTTTTTACTAAAGAGATTTTTTCTTATAGTAACATATTCTTAACACAGCTCAGTGAAAGTTATCTAAGTTATAATAATGAAATTTATAATAAGCTTAAGGAAAAAGAAAAGACCATATATAAAGTATTATTATTCTACATCATAACTGCACTGCTTATAAGTATACTCTATACTTTATTCTTTCTTAAAAATATATTGGAAAAGCTTCGGGAATTGGTAGAGGCTTCTAAAAAAGTATCCTATGGTGATTTTTCATTTTATGAAGGAAAAAAAACTTTCATTTATGAGCTAGATATATTATCCGAGGCTTTCAGCACAATGATTCATAATATAAAAAAACACATAAACTTCATAAAGGAAAAAGCGGAATTGGAGATGAAGCTTAGAAATGAAGAGATGAATTTATTAAAATATCAAAATGCACTTAAACAATCTAAGCTAAAAGTTTTACAATCTCAAATTAATCCCCACTTCCTATTTAATACGCTTAATTGTATTAATCAGGCTGCAATAAAAGAAAATGCTCCACAAACAGAAAGTCTTATTACATCGGTTTCAGGAATACTTAGGTACAGCCTTCGAATGATGGACAGAAATGCCTCAATGGAAGAAGAGATTACTGTGGTTAAGCAATATATGTTTATTCAACAATTAAGATTTGAGGATCGGATTAAATTTAATCTCCGCGTAAGAGGAGATTTATCAAAAGTACTAGTTCCGGGAATGACTCTTCAGCCTTTTGTTGAAAATGCATTTATACATGGTATAGAGCCTAAAGAAGAGGGTGGGATTATAAATATTGATATTTTGGAGCAAGGAGATGTATGTACGGTGCTCATAGAGGATACAGGTTGTGGTATTGATGAGGAGACCTTAAATAAAATTATTTCAGAAGATGTTGAACCTCCGCATACTGGGCATACAACAGGAATGGGCATAAGAAGTGTAGTTCAAAGACTTGAATTAATTTATGGACAAAAAAATATTTTTAGAATAGAGAGTAAAAAAGATTTTGGTACAAAGGTTTATTTGAAAATCCCTATAAAGGAGCTGAAAGATATATGTTGAAATTGCTTATAGCTGATGATGAAAAGTATGATAGAGACTCAATACTTAGTATGCTTACTTCTGCATTTTCAGAGCACCTTGAAATAAGTGAAGCTAAAAACGGAAGAGAAGCAATAGAAATAGCAGAAAGGATAAGACCGGATATCATTATTACAGATATAAAAATGCCTGGTATCAATGGACTTAAAGCAATACAAGAAATTAATAAATTTCTTCCAAGTACCTATTTTATCATTCTTACAGCTTATGACTATTTTGATTTTGCAGTGGAGGCCGTTAAAAATAATGTGAAGCAGTATATTTTAAAGCCTTTCAGCAAGATAGAAGTCATAGAAAAGATAAAGGAAGCAGTGAATTTTGTTAACAGTGAGAAAGAGAAACGAAGACGGGAAATTGAAAATCAGGAGAAATTTTACAATCTCCTGCCTATTTTGGAAAATGAATTAAGCTATTCTATTATTAATGATACCCTTTATTTGACTGATTACCAAACTTACAAGGGATATCTTGGCTTAGATTTTAAAAATGGGTATTCCATTGTGGCTGAGTTAAAAGAAGCTTCCAGAGATGAAAACTTTAAATTTCAGCTTGGAGAGTACGTAAAAGAATATATTAATCATAGATACAAAGCAATTGGAAGTTATCTTTTTACAAATAAACTAGTTTATTTTATTCAATTAAAAGACTTAAAAGAAGAAATGAACATAGAGACAGAAATGGAAGAAAAAGAGAATGCAGTTATGCTTGCAGCTGACATCAAACGAGAAGCGAAGAAAAGCTTTGGTGTATCACTAAATATTGGTATTGGAATGTGTTATGGTGGTTTCGAACTCCTTCACAAATCCTATGAAGAAGCTTGCAGCGCTTTGGAACATAAATCAGGGGACAAAGGTATTCATTATTTTGGTGATATAAATACTAATGGAAAGTCTCAAAATATTGACAGGGAAAAAGTTGCTCTTTTTAAGGCTGTAGAGCAATATATTATAGATAATATTCAAGAAGAAATAGATCTTGAGAAAACAGCAGCAAAGTTTAATCTAAGTCCTTACTATTTTAGTAGGACCTTCAAAGAAACACTTGGATTTAATTTCTCTGATTACATAAATATAGTTAGAATCAATAAAGCAAAAGATTTTTTAATAACCACCGCTATGCCTATTAAGGATATATGTTATTTGGTAGGATATAGGGATCCTAATTATTTCAGCAAAGTATTTAAGAAATATTCAGGGGTAAGCCCAACAGAGTTTAAAAGCAATAAGACCTAGGGTAGTATTTTTTTGCACTGCCCTGGTTTTTTTTTACATAAAAACTGCGCAATATTTGATTATTATAAGGCAAGGAATTACGTTCAGCTAAACGTATACATGTTGTACTATTAAAATATACCAAATTTTGTATATGAGGGGGAACTAAAATGAAAAAACTACTTTCCACAATGCTTGCAGGAGTGTTTGCACTTAGTCTATCAGCATGCGGCAGTACACCTACGACAACGACTCCAGCATCAGATTCTGGCACAAAATCAAATCTAATTGGTGTTGCTATGCCAACTCAATCGCTTCAACGTTGGAACCAAGATGGCGAAAATATGAAGAAACAGCTTGAAGCTAAAAATTACAAGGTTGATTTGCAATATGCAAACAATGATGTAAACGCACAAGTACAATCTATTGAAAACATGATTACAAAAAAGTGTAAAGTTCTTGTAATTGCATCCATTGATGGTGCGGCTCTAACAGATGTTCTAAAAAAAGCATCAGATAATGGAATCAAAGTTATCGCCTATGATAGATTGATTATGAAAACTCCAAATGTAGATTACTATGCAACCTTTGATAACTTTAAGGTAGGCGTAATTCAAGGTCAATATATTGAAAAGAAACTTGGACTTAAAGAGGGAAAAGGTCCTTTCAATATTGAATTATTTGGTGGTTCACCAGATGATAACAATGCAACTTTTTTCTTTAATGGAGCTATGAGTGTGTTAAAACCATACATTGACAATGGTAAACTTGTTGTAGGCAGTAAACAAAAAGATTTTACAACTATTGCTATTCAAGGTTGGGATTCAGCAAAAGCACAAGCAAGAATGGATAATCTAATTACATCAACTTATTCAAAAGGAGCAAAGCTTGATGTTGTTCTTTCTCCAAATGATAGTTTAGCAATAGGTATTGTTGCTTCACTAAAAAATGCTGGTTACGGTACTGCGGATAAGCCATATCCAGTTTTAACTGGTCAAGATTGTGACAAACCAAACGTACTTGCAATGATCCATGATCAACAATCAATGTCTATTTTTAAAGATACAAGAACACTTGCAAGCAAAGTTGTTGAAATGGTAGATGCAATAGTTCAAGGTAAACAAGCTGATGTAAATGACACAAAAACATACAACAATGGTTCAAAGGTTGTACCATCCTTCCTTTGCGATCCTGTTTACGCAGACAAAGACAACTACAAGAAAATCCTTATAGACAGTGGATATTATAAAGAGTCTGATTTGAAGTAGAAATTAAATACAGTTGTACTTTTAAAGCCGAAGACCTTTTATTAGGTATTCGGCTTTCAGATATCAAAATAATGTTAGGAGATGTAGGGATGGATGAATTTATACTTGAAATGAGAAATATTACAAAGCTCTTTCCCGGTGTAAAAGCCCTAGATAATGTAAATCTTAAAGTTAAGCCTGGAGAAATTCATGCTCTAATTGGTGAAAATGGAGCTGGAAAGTCAACTCTTATGAATGTACTCAGTGGAGTATATCCATATGGCACTTATAGTGGTGAGATAATATACGAAGGTAAGGAATGTACGTTTAAGGAAATAAAAGATAGTGAAAAAACAGGAATTGGTATCATTCATCAGGAATTAGCCCTAATCCCTTATCTTTCAATAGCAGAAAATATATTTCTTGGAAATGAGCAAGCAAAGCATAAATTTATTAGCTGGGATGAAACACATGCAAATGCAAAGAAATTAATGAAAAAAGTAGGTCTAAATGATGATTCTAATACACTAATTAAAGACATTAGTGTTGGTAAGCAGCAACTCGTGGAAATTGCAAAGGCCCTAGGAAAAAATGTAAAACTTTTGATTCTTGATGAACCTACCGCTGCACTTAATGAACAGGATTCAAATAATTTATTAAAATTATTATTAGAATTAAAAAAAGAGGGAATTACTTGTATTCTTATTTCCCATAAATTAAATGAGATTTTAAAGATCGCAGACTCTATTACCATTATTCGTGATGGTGGAACAATAGAGACTTTAGATAAAATGGACAAGGATTTAAGTGAAGATAGAATTATTAAAGGTATGGTAGGCCGGGAACTAACAAATCGATTTCCAAATCGTGAATCCAAAATTGGAGAGATTGTATTACAAGTTGAAAATTGGACTGTATATGATCCTCTTATTGAAGATAAAAAGATTATTGATAATGTAAGCTTCAAGATTCACAAAGGCGAAATAGTAGGATTTTCAGGTCTAATGGGATCCGGAAGAACGGAGCTTGCCATGAGTATATTTGGCAAAGCCTATGGCAAAAACATAAGCGGAAAAATTATAAAAGACGGAAAAGAACTTGTTCTTAAAAGTGTTCGTGATGCTATAAATAATGGACTTGCATATGTTACAGAAGATCGTAAGACATCAGGTCTTGTTCTCATACAAGATATTCGAAGCAACATATCTCTCGCAAATCTTAATAAAATAAGTAATAAACAGTTTGTGGACGACCATAAAGAAATTCAAGTGGCCGAGGAGTATCGAAAAAAATTAAATATTAAATCTCCAAGTGTTTTTCAAAATGCGGGGAACCTGTCTGGTGGAAATCAGCAAAAGGTAGTACTTAGTAAATGGATTTTTACAGATCCGGAAGTATTAATATTAGATGAGCCTACTCGGGGAATTGATGTGGGCGCTAAGTTTGAGATTTATACAATCATTAATAAGCTGGCAGATCAAGGTAAGTCCATTATGTTTATTTCTTCAGAGCTTCCTGAAATACTAGGAATGTGTGATCGAGTTTATGTAATGAATGAAGGCAGAATTGTGGGTGAGCTTTCTCATGAAGACTCATCACAAGAAAGCATAATGAAATGCATAATGAAGAGCACAAATAGCAATATGCAAGAAACATGCCAGCAAGGTAACAGGGAGGTAAAATAATGGAAGCATTTAAAAAAATATTCAAAAATAATATAAGACAATATGCAATGATAATTGCTTTAGTACTAATAATGGCTTTTTTCCAAGTTGCAACAGGAGGAATCCTTTTGGTTCCTATGAATGTAACAAATTTAATACTTCAAAATGGATATGTATTCATTTTAGCAATCGGTATGACTATAGCTATTTTAACAGGAGGTAATATCGATCTTTCTGTAGGCTCGTTATGTGCTTTAATTGGAGCTGTGGCTGGTACACTTATCATAACTATGAAAATGAATGTAGCACTTGCTATACTCATTGCTCTTCTACTTGGATTACTTATTGGAGTATGGCAAGGTTTTTGGATCGCCTATATAAGAATACCAGCCTTTATCGTAACCCTTGCAGGAATGCTTCTTTTTAGAGGTCTTACCATTACAATGCTTAAGGGATTAACTCTTGCACCATTTCCTGAGAGTTTTCAAAAAATTAGCTCTGGTTTTGTACCGGATGTTTTTGGCGGATTTGGAACAACCTTAAATTTCACGGCTATACTTGTAGGTATTATTATATCTATTCTATATATAGTTCTACAGTTAAAAAAGAGAGCAAAACAAAAAAAGAACGATTTTCCACTTAGTCCGGCACCACTTTTTATAACTCAAATTGTAGGCATAGTAGCTGTAATTAATTTATTTTTCTACTGGCTTGCGGCTTATAAAGGCATTCCAATTGCTTTGCTTTTTATAGGAATTCTTATTTTAGTCTACTCCATCTATACAACAAACACTGTTCCAGGGCGTTACCTTTATGCAATGGGCGGTAACGAAAAGGCAGCAAAACTTTCTGGTATCAATACAAACAGAGTACTTTTCTTTGCCTATGTGAACATGGGTGTTTTATCAGCAGTGGCAGGTATGATGTTTGCCTCTCGTATTAACTCCGCATCTCCACAGGCAGGTTTAAACTTTGAATTAGATGCAATAGCAGCTTGTTTCATAGGTGGTGCATCAGCATATGGTGGTGTAGGAACAGTTATGGGGGCTATAATTGGTGCTTTGGTTATGGGTGTTCTCAATAATGGTATGTCTATACTTGGAGTGGGAAGTGATATGCAGATGTCTATTAAAGGAATTGTACTTTTGGCGGCTGTTGCCTTTGATGTAATTTCCAAAAGTAAATCAAAATCTTAGCAAGAAGAGAGCGTACATAGAATTGAGGAAATCAAGACTTATGTACGCTCTTATTCTATATAGATAACCAAGCTAGACATTTAACTTATAAAAAAATATTTGTTGGTAGTAGTTTAACACAAGTTAAATATTTTATGTTTTAAACGCCTATAACTTCTCTAACTCCAGGTACTTCTTTTTTTAAGGTTTCTTCTATTACCATCTTAATTGTCATCATTGCTCCAGGGCAATTTCCGCAGGCACCCTGCATTTTTACACTTACAACTCCATCCTTGCTTACATCTACTAGCTCTACATCTCCGCCATCTCTTTGAAGTATCGGTCTAATTTTTTCTAGGGATTTGATTATTAATTCTTTCATAAAAATAACCTTCTTTCTATATTATTCGTCCGAGTACGAACTAATTATAGTGCTTTTATCTATCTTTGTCAATATATTATCTTTTAACAAATTCGCTGCGATCATAAGTATCCCCTGGAGATTTAAAACAATTGTTAGCAAGTTCAGAAAGATATGTGGTCTGGTAAAGTGCTGAAAATCGATGTCGAATGCATGATAAATAAAATTTATAAAAATTGCTGAATCCATTAAATAATGATATTGGCCTTAGAGGATTCTTGTGAAGCATTAGCCTGCGGAGATACATTAAGTACAGAACAGAATATAAAGAAACAAGCTCAGCTAAATCTTCGCAGTAATCCTCGGGGGCAATGTCATAAAGCTATAATTCAATATTTTTACAAAATGTAATTTTGAAAAGAAGTCTATAGCAATATGGGCTTTTTTCATGATTGCTGTTATTTTTAATATTAAATTTCTAATTTTGGATATAAGAAACAAACTCTCATCATGTTAAATGAGAGTTTTTCCATAAAAACTTATAACTGTATTTTATAAAGCTCTCTTTTTGTTCATTCTGTTTGCCATTTGAGTAGATTTATTCTCTTTTCTTTTAAATTTTCTCCAATTACTTGATTAGCATCTTGTTTTGCTAATGCCACCATTATATGAAATATCCATAATTTGATCTTCATTTGGAGCGTTAACAACATCCTTAAAAAATTTAGAACTAACTCTCATTAAATATTTAATATTTTTGGATTCAATAAACTTTATAAAATCATGTGATGGATATCCTCTATCGAATAATATCAAATCATTATGTATTCCAAGCTCACACATTTTATTTATTAAAGTTTCAGCAATATCTCTTTCACTTGCTCTATAATTTGTCAGTTTAGAGGCTATTATTATATCATTTTCTATATCATATAATGCCGAAGCTCTTGCACGAGCTACTTTTGCATTTTGATTTTCAATATACCCAAAAGTATTCCTTAATTCTTCATTGTTGTGTAATTCTAGCACTGTATCATCAATAGCTAATAGCCTATATCACGGTGTTTTTTAAATGATGCATTATAAAATCCTTCATTTACTTTGTCTAATAGATATATAAATGCCTCAGGTAAAACCTTTCGGCGAGCCTGTGAAAAAGCTTGTTTGGTAATAATCACATCAGTGTCAAGTACTTTTTTAAAGAAATCATCTAATTCAATTTGTAAGCTCTTTTTTACAAAATTAAGTATAAATAATATTATGTCCGTAAATTTCATTTTTGCCATTGTGCTAGATTTTAAAATAGTGTTCTTGTTCTTCGTGATGAGCATCATAGAAGTAAAAGCATTTTTGTGATAATATAAATAAAATAATAGGAATAAACAATGGATATTCTTCAGTCCTTTTATATTATTTTAATGATGAAATTGCCATCGAGGTTTTTCAAGAAGACTTAGCCTGCGGAGTGACATATAAAATTTAAGTCTATTTATTGTTATAATAAAACTAACCTTCTCCTAACTTTTATTTTGATATACTAGGTGCATAGGTTGCAACCTTACAAAATAAAAAATTATAGCAGGAGGTTATATTATGAATATAACAAAAAAAATGAAAAAAATCGGTTTTACTTCACTAGCAGCATTAATATTGGTAGGAACAACATCTATGGTATCATATGCATCAACAGAATCTGATAAACTAGCTAAGACTTCAGCATCGGTTACAACAGTTAAGCCTGATCATATATCTGTAAGCAAATCTGGAGATGGTATTGAAGTACAAACGACTACAGGGGCTAAGATTGACAATGCTAATCTTAGCAAAACAGAATCTAATAAATCATCTAAGATTTCCGCAGTAGGTACAGCAGTTAAGCCTGATCAGATATTTATAAGCAAATCTGCAGATGGTATTGAAGTACAAACAACTACAGGGGATAAGATTGATAATACTAATCTTAGGAAAACTGAGCCGGCAAAGACTGATACAGATAAAGCAAAATAGTTTTTAGGCAGTAGCTAAATTTGCTGCTGCTTCATTTTTTATACTATGCAGAGGAGAGTACAATAAGATGAAATTACTTTTAGTTGAGGATGAAGAAGAGTTATCCGCAATTATATCAAAAGGTTTGAAAAAAAGTGGATATGCAATAGATAACGCTTACGATGGTGAGGAAGCATTATATCTGTATGAAATCAATGAATATGATTTAATTATTCTAGATCTAAATCTGCCTAAGCTGGATGGATTAGAGGTTTTAAAAGTAATACGGGAAAAGGATATGAGTTCTAAAGTACTTATTTTATCTGCCCGCAACGATATAGATGATAGGGTAATAGGTTTAGATATGGGAGCCAATGATTATCTAATTAAGCCATTTGACTATAAGGAGCTAGAGGCAAGAATACGGATGCTTTTGAGAATGTCCTTTACACAAAAATCAACAGTGCTGATATGTGGAGATCTTAAAATAAACACGGTTTCCAAAACTGCTTACATTGGTCAATCCTCGCTGCCGTTAACAAAAAAAGAATATGAAATATTAGAGTATCTCTTTTTTAATAAAGATATGGTAATAAGAACAGAACAGTTTATAGAGCATGTATGGGATAGTGAAGCAGATTTATTCTCAAACTCTTTAAAGTATCATATCCATTCAATAAAGAAGAAAATGAATGAATTAGGATGTAATGTGGAGTATATAAAAAATATTAGGGCACAAGGCTATATTTTAATGGAGGATAGTAATGAAGTTATTGAATAAGGTTTCTATTAGAATGAGAATCACCCTCTTAACAGGAGCAATATTATTTGCAATCTCTGTGCTTTTAACATTATCTAGTATGTATAATGCTCGGAACAAATTTATATTGCCAGATGAAATTGCAATAACAAAAGATCCTAACACTGGTGAAGCAGAGTTGGTGCAAGCGGAAAAGAATGATGTTATAAAATCCAAAGTGACTCCATCAGCTCAAGTGCTTTTAGCAAAAAAGCAGTTTGACATTTGGAGTTACATATATTTAATTATTTTTTCCAGCATAGGGATGATAGCTACTTATATAATTACAGGAAAAGCATTGAAACCTTTGCAGGAGTTAAATGATTCTATTATTAATATTACAGAACATAATCTTAAAGGCAGAATACCAACTTATGTTGTTAAGGATGAGATTGGAAGCTTAGTAACTTCTTATAATGCAATGTTAGAAAGACTAAATGAATCTTTTTTAAGGCAAAAGCGTTTTTCCTCCAGTGTATCACACGAACTAAAAACTCCACTTTCTATCATGAACGCTGGTATACAGGTTCTGCATCTTGATGAGGAACCTACAGTTGAAGAATATAAGGAAACAATAGAAATGGTAGAACGCAATACAAAACGACTAATGAATATTGTAGAGGATTTATTTTTACTTACAAATGAAAGCTGCATAGATGCTGCGGATGAGATAGATTTAAAAAAATTATTTTTACAGATAGAAGCTGAATTACAGCCAATATATAATGATAAAAATATCTATATCGACTATGAGTTTGGATTTAGTAAAATTGTAGGAAATAAAACCCTTATATATGAGGCATTTTTTAATTTGGTTGAAAATGCTATGAAGTATAACAGCACTAATGGAAAAGTTGAAATTAAGACGTTGGTAGAGGATAATGTGGAAAAAATCATCATCTCTGATTCAGGTATTGGAATTCCAGCAGAAAATATCAATAAAATATTTGAGCCGTTTTATAGAGTTGATCCGTCCAGGTCGAGAAAGATTGCTGGAGCAGGATTAGGATTGTCATTAGTTAAATCAATCATTGAAAAACACGGATGGAAAATAGAACTAGAGAGTACAGTTGGCGTTGGTACATGCTTTGAGGTTTCACGTCACTTAAAAAGAAGTAAGCTCAGCTAAAGCTTCGCAATAATCCTTGGGGGTTGTTAACAAGTCACTATTAAATTAATAGTGACTTGACAAAAGCGTATGGTAGCCATATACTATTGTCATGGATAAATTTGTAGATAACAAACATAAAATTGCAGATAATTCTTTGAAGTTAGCGCTTGCCTTGGTTGATTTGGATAAAAAGACTCGCAACTACAAAACGGATGTGCCGATTTTTTACTCTGAAATACATGTGATAATGGCTATTGCCGAACATCCTGGCATTCATGTGGGAGGCCTAGCCGATATTTTAGGAGTAACAAAAGGGTCGGTTTCCGAAATTCTCAAAAAGCTAGAGAGAAAGGATCTGGTTATAAAGGAAGTTGATGATCTGAATTTATCTAGATATTCATTGAGTCTGACTGAAAAAGGTAAAAAAGCTCATAGCAATCATATGCACTATCATTCTGTTGTAAACAGTATGGTTGAAGATGAACTGCAAAATGCCTCTGAACATGAATTAGAATTTTTGTCAAACTTTTTGTCGTCCCTGATGAACAAAGTTAAATTTTTCAGTGAAAATTTTGATGAATAAAATTTTTAAATAAGAGTATGGTAACCATATACTTTTTTATCTATAATTAATTAGGAGGTGATAACATCAAAAAGAAAAAATTATCAAAGCTATATATGGATTCTGATAATAGTGAAGTGAGTGAGAAGAGGTATAAACAAATACTTGAAGCTGACAAAAGGGCTTTATGGGCTATTTATAATTCCTTAGCCTCATACCTTCCCTTTGGTTTTTATACATATGAATGTTCAATATTTGAGCAAGTCAATCTTTCCAATAATAAGTTGGAAAATAATAAAATTGATAAGCTATTAAAAAAACAAGATCAATAAAAAATTGCACCCCAGAGTATGGCAACCATACACTTTTATCTATAATTAAGTTAGGAGGTGCTAACATCAAAAAGAGGAAATCGCCAAAGTCATATCTGGATTCTGATAATAGTGAAGTGATTAAGCGTAAGCATAAACATAAAATACTTGAGAGTGATGAAAGAAGCTTATGGGCAATCTATAATGCTTTAGCCGCATGCGTTCTCTTTGGTTTTTATCCATATGAATACTCAATATTTGAGCAAATCAATCCTTTTTATAATAAATTGGGGAATAATGAAATTGATAAACCCTTAAAAAAGCAAGATGAATAAACAATTGCATCAAAGTGTATGGCATCCATACACTTTTAATTATGATTAACGTAAGGAGTTGCTATACGAATGAATCAATTAAGCAACAAACACGAAAAGAGCCTGGATTTATATTTAAAAACAGCTACATCAATAATGCTGATAATTGGAATTACATTTATTGCAGCAAATTTGCGTGCACCTTTAACAGCGGTTGGCTCTTTGGTCGATTAAATTCGTGGAAGCTTGCATATTTCAAATACATTGGCGGGTATGATTACAACCCTTCCGTTATTGGCTTTTGCAGGATTTTAACCTTTAGCTCCAAGATTGGCGCGAAAATTTGGCACTGAATTGGTGCTGCTTTGGATACTTACTTTTTGCTTATCTATCATATTTTTCAGTTTCTGTACGAGAAATGCAGATGAAGCGGCAAGACTGTCCGGCATGGCACAATCAGTCGGATACCTACTCGCTGCTTTTGGGGTTTCTACATGATGCGTCTAACAATTGGGCGCTGCCGCTCATTATTCTGATTGGAATTGCTGGTTTATGTTTGTTTGCTGGGCTGGGTGCATCACGTGATTTATATGTCAGTATTGCTGTTGATAATGAATCAACACATGAATTTTATACTTCTAATAAAGATTGAATTACAAATTATGTAGAAAAAGAGTTGACATTTATGAAATGCTAAAGTAATCTGTGAGTAAGGAAAATTTTGTATTTAGTTGGGTGTAATGTTAAAAGAATTATTTGTAAGAGGTATTTATTAAATGAAAATTAATTTTTTAAATGTCAGGTTTTATAAAAATAAAAAGTTAATCTTATTGGGGATTACAATAATTATGCTGACATCATTTATATCATTTCTGTGGTGGAATAAAATCCAAACTATTTCGGCTCAAAAAGATTTTAATAGGTATATGGATGCATGGAATAAAAAAGAGTTTAAATTTATGTATAGTATGATAGACGAGGAGAGTAGCAAAAAGATTAGTGAAGCAGATTTTGTTAAGCGTTATACAAAGATTTGTAATGGAATCGAATTAAAAAAAGTTGATGTGAAAATTAAAAAGTTAGAGAAAAATAATGACCATAAAGGTACAGAAAATATTAATTTTGAAGTCACAATGGACACTGTAGCAGGTAAATTAACCTTCTTTAATACCGCTCAATTAAGGCAGGATAAAACATGGAAAATTGTATGGAGCAGCAAGATGATTTTTCCTGAACTTGGGGATGAAGATAAAGTACGTGTAGACACTGTGGATGCTAAAAGAGGTGAAATAAAGGATAGAAATGATAAAGTTTTGGCATTAGATGGCACAGCAGCCCAAATAGGTATTATACCAGGAAAGCTTGGTAATGATGCAGGCAAATCAAAGGAGGATGTTTCAAAAATACTGCAAGTTGCAGTAGAGGATATTAATAAAAAATTGTCAGCCTCATATGTAAAACAGGATATGTTTATTCCTATAAAGACCATATCAGAAGACGAAACAGAGAGAATTAATTCGCTTTTAAAAGTGCCAGGAGTAATGGTAAATAAAAAGAAAGCAAGGGTATATCCCTTAAAGGAAAAAGCAGCTCATTTAGTAGGATATATTCAAACAATAAATGCAGATGAAATGGAAAAAAATAAAGAAGAAGATTACAAAAAAAGTGATATAATAGGAAAAACTGGATTGGAAAAAATATATGAAAAAATACTTAGGGGAAAAGATGGATGTGAAATATATATAGTGGACAAAAGTGGTAAAAGAAAAAAGTCTTTGATTAGTAAAGCAAAGAAAGATGGTGAAGACTTAAAGTTAACTATAGATTCTGATATGCAGAGTCTTCTTTATGATGAATTAAGCAAAGACGCTGGAGCTGCAGTAGCAATGGATCCCAAAACTGGTGAAGTACTTGCGCTTGTTAGTACACCTTCCTATAATCCTAATGATTTTGTCATGGGAATATCAGAGGATTTATGGAAAAGTTTGAATGAAGATGAGAAAAAACCTCTGTATAACAGATTTCAAAGCAATTTGTGTCCTGGATCTGTTTTTAAGCCCGTAACTGCTGTAATAGGGCTTAAAACAAAGAAGATTGATGAAGAAGTTTCTAAGGATATTTCAGGACTTAAATGGCAGAAAAATAAGAGTTGGGGAAATTATTTCATTACGAGAGTTGAAGATTATGGACAACCAACAAACCTCATAAATGCTTTGGTTCATTCTGACAACATATATTTTGCACAGGCAGCATTAGATATTGGAAAGGATACTCTTCAAACAGAGCTTAAAGAGTTTGGTTTAGGTGAAAAGATTCCTTTTGAATATGCAATGTCTAAATCTCAGTTTGATGCAGATGGAGATATCAAAGATGAAATTCAGTTAGCAGATAGTGGATATGGTCAAGGTGAAATACTGCTGAACCCTCTTCATCTAGCAGTTATTTACAGTTCATTTGTTAACAATGGCAATATGATAAAACCATATCTTAAGTACAATGGAACTGGAAAAACTGAAATATGGAAGAGTAATGTTTTTTCAAAGGATGTGGCAAATACAATTTTAAAAGATTTAACTCAGGTTGTTGAAAATCCTGAAGGAACTGGCCATCAAGCTTATATTGAAGGCTTAAATTTAGCGGGAAAGACTGGAACTGCTGAAATAAAGCTTTCCCAGAATGATGTTAATGGCACTGAATTAGGGTGGTTTGCAGCAGTTAACACAGATAATCCTAAACTTCTTGTAATAACTATGGCTCAGGATGTAAAAGAAAAAGGTGGAAGTCATTATGTAGTTCCAATGGTGAGAAAAGTATTTGAAAGCTTTATCATTCACAAGTAGTCCAAGGGTGTAATAGGCACAACGATCAATGGGGTACAAGGCAAAACCAAAAGTTCGCCTTGTTATAGGCATGAGGACTTATTTCATATATTTAATCCAAATAAGTCCTCATGAAAATTATTTTTAAGTTGTTTGTTCAAATACTGCTCTTAAATTTTTAAGTTCTTCTCTAATTGCAATACTTTGAGGGCAGTGTTTTTCGCATTTTCCACACTGAACACAATTTGAAGGTTTTTCACTTTGAGCTATTCTAAAATCGTATGTAGCTTTTATTGCAGGCAGGTTATCCATCAAGAATGCATTATTATAAAGTGCAAAGTTTTTAGGTATATCCACACCCGCTGGACAAGGCATACAATATCTACAGCTTGTACAGTTAATTTTCATCTTTGCCTTGAAGGTTTTCTTTGCAAAATCCACCAAATCTAGTTCCTCTCCAGTTAATGAATTAGCTGTGCACTCACTTGCTGTATTTATATTATCCTCCACTTGGTCTAAATCATTCATGCCGCTTAGTACTACTGAAACCTCAGGATGATTCATTACCCATCTTAACGCCCACTGAGCAGGTGTTCTCTTTATAGGAGCTTTGTCCCAAGCCACTAATACATCCTTTGGCACTTTATTAGCAAGGGTTCCACCTTTTATTGGTTCCATAATGGCAATACCTAAGCCTTTACTTGCTGCATACTGTAATCCTTCTTTACCTGCCTGATAATTTTCATCTAAATAATTATATTGTATTTGGCAAAAGGACCAATCATAAAAATCAACGATATCTTTAAAAGTGTCAATATCATCATGGAAAGAAAAACCAGCGTGCTTAATTTTACCTTCTTTTATTGCTTTATCTAAGAATTCATTTATTCCTAAGCTTTTTAAATTTTTCCACGTATTTTTTTCTAATGAGTGTACTAAGTAAAAATCTATATGATCTGTTTCAAGACGGTTAAGCTGTTCATCTAAAAACCTATCCATATCTTCTCTCTTTTTAATTAACCAAGAAGGAAGTTTAGTAGCTATTTTAACCTTCTCTCTATAACCATCCTTTAAAGCCTTAGCCACGAAGGGCTCGCTTTCGCCGCCTTTATCAAATCCAGTTCCATGGTATGGATAAGCAGTATCAATATAATTTATCCCTCTATCTATAGCATTTCTTACTAATTCCATTGCTTTTTTTTCATCAATTTTAGCTGGATTATTATCAATAATAGGTAATCTCATACAGCCAAAACCTAATAGTGAAACCTCTTCATTTGTTTTACCAAATTTTCTATACAACATTTTTCCATCTCCTTTTTTAACTCACTTATTGACTATTCAGTCTACAAATTGCATTTAACCTGGTTTAAGTATTAACAAAAAATCCCATAGTCCTTATGACTAATACTCTAATAAAATTTCTTTGAAATATCCTAACCATGAATCTATACTACACCTTTGAGTGTACTCTAAGTCAACAGTTTTATAATAAATTTTTTACGTTTAAGTATATTTCACTGCATCTGATGTTCTTATACTTGGAAAGCATTCCATCATAGAGGAAAGCTTATCTTTGAGAGTTCCTTTATTTAAAATTGGTGCTTTCTGGTTACTTATCTTTCTGACGTTTGGAATTATATTACGCTTATTGCTTGGGGGTTTTGGATTATTTCTTGGGACAGCAATTCTTGGATTATCAATTTCTGTTGGCAATGTGATAATATCCAGTCTATTCAAACAGAAATTTCCCGAACGGATCGGTATGATGATATGTATTGAATTGTTTGATATTCATATTATTCATATTGTAATTTGTTCTCCTGATGTTAATGTGAAGGACACAGGAAGTACACATGAGAAAAATATAATAATCTTGTAACAAATAAACATATAAATGGAGGAAACAAAGGTTGAAAAAAACAATTTTAACATCACTACTTATAGCTGCAACGGTGTCTGCATTTAATGCTACAGCTTTTGCTGCTTACAGCAAGATCAGATGATGAAGTTAAAAGCAGGTTAAAGATTTGGGTAATTGAAAAAAATATTTTTATGTTCCTTAATTGCGAAGAAATTGATCTTCAAGTTTGTGCTGATAGACGAAGAATTGAACAAGTTATTACAAATATTTTAAGCAATTCTATAAGACACACTAATATTAATGGATATATTCAAATAAACGTTATAAGAAAGGCTGCAAATGCTTATATTTCTATTGAAAATAGTGGAGAGCACATTCCTCAAGAGGATTTAATCAGAATTTGAGAGAGATTTTATAGAGTTGAAAAGTCTAGAGGCAGAAAAACCGGAGGCACTGGACTTGGCCTTCCAATAGTGAAAAATATTCTTTTGTTACATGAAAGCGATTTTGGAGTAGAGAATATAGAAAATGGAGTTCGATTTTATTTTACTTTGAAGATTTAAAAGAAATAAGTTAGAATAAGTTACAATAGGCTCAAGACTCTTAAAATTGGGAATTTATTTAAGTAAAAATATATTGACATTATAATATATAAATGAAATAATAGAATTATAAATAATTATTATTAAATGATAAAAAATATCCTTAACAATTTATTATGAAAGGAGAATAATATGGAGAAATTGAGAAAAGTAGTTAAGATTACTAAAGGACAACCAGCTGTTGATGGTGCAGGTGTAAAGCTAGTTCGTGTAATTGGATATAATGACACTAAAGATTATGATCCATTTCTAATGTTAGATGCTTTTGACTCAGATAACTCTGAAGACTATATAAAAGGGTTTCCTTGGCATCCCCATAGAGGTATTGAAACAATAACTTATTTGATAAACGGTGATATTGAACACGGAGATAATCTTGGCAACAGCGGAAGCATTCTTGATGGAGAATGCCAATGGATGACGGCTGGTTCTGGTATTATTCATCAGGAAATGCCTAAGGCGAGCAGACGTATGTTAGGAGCTCAATTATGGTTGAACTTGCCTGCCAAAGATAAAATGACTGAACCAAGTTACGGAGATATAAAGTCTGAAAATGTACCAGTGATTAATGAAAGTGGAACAAAGATTCATGTACTTGCTGGAGAGTATCAAGGTCATAAAGGTGCTTTTGAGGGTAAATATATCAAAGCAACCTATTTGGATGTTGAATTAGCAGCTAATCAAGAATGGCATTTCATAAATAATGCTGAAAATACTTTGTTTGTCTATATTTTTGCTGGAAAAGCAATTTTTGATCCTGATAAAAGCATTGAGAATCCTAAAGATTTAGTTGAGGAAAAACAAGCTGTATTATTCAGCCACGACAGCAAGTTTTGGATTAAGGCGGCAAATGAAGGTGTGCGGTTTATTCTGTTATCCGCTAAACCATTGAAAGAGCCAATTGCCTGGGGTGGTCCGATAGTTATGAACACAAAGGAGGAGCTAGATTTAGCGTTCTTAGAGCTTGATAACAATACCTTTATAAAAAAAGTCAAATAAGATACCATAGTATGAAGAGGAAATTTGAATCAGCTGGGTGTTTAAACTCCAGCTGATTTTTAGTTGTTTAGAGAAAAATCAATCTCCAAACGCAACAAAAAATTGATTAAGATACTAGTAAATAAATTTTTTATCTATTCAAGGATTCTAAGTAATTATATCTATTAAATTGAACAAGTAAAAAATAAGTGTTAAGAGGAAAAAATATGACAAACTATAAAAGGTAGTGAGTGTTTATTATTTGAAATGATTCTTTCAAGTAAAAATACTATTTTGGGAAATTGGTAGAGTAGCTGCTTCAGGCGAATATACAGTTAGATTTTATAATGATAGGGAATAATCTAAATTTTATAAGAATGAAAAATATTTATTAATATTAAATTTAAAATGTTAATTTTTACATAAAGTTGTTGGTAAGTTTCTTTGATAGATATTAAATTGTACTCTCTTAAAGAGAATTTTTGCATTATCTTCCTGTTGCAGCTGCGACCATAGCTTGTACATTTTCCATCTTAGCATTATACGGAACACAGTAACCAGATCCCATAATAAATCCAGATCCCATATCCTTTACAAGCTTTGCACAATAGTCATATACTTCGTCAGGAGTACCAAGGGTAAGTAAAGCTAGAGGAGTATTACATTGTATAGCCATAATATCTCCTAGTACTTCTTTAACTTTATAAATATTCATGGTGCTATCGGGAGCAAAAATACATTTTCCTTTTGGAAAATCGCGGAAGAAGTTAAGATCTTTATCGTAGCCTCCATTAATATGCCATTGTACAATGGAACCTTCTTCGATTACCATATCTGCAATTGATTTATAGTATTTACCTATGATACGATCCCAATGTTTTTTAGAATAAAATTGGCTAGCATCACGTATTGTACTAACAAATACAGAAAAAGGTTTTGTAGATCGTATTTGTTGTCTCAAACTTTTGATATGGTACTCATGTATAACATCCAATACAGCAAAGACTTTATCAGGCATTTTGTGAAGATCTTTCACAAAGTTTTCTAATGTACGTCCAGTAATTAGATAGTCCACTTCAAATGATGAAAGTACAGTACAGCATGTAACAAATCCTTCCTTTTCAAATTTTTGCTGAGCTATTGAAAAATATTCTGGTTGCTTAAATGTTTTATTCATGTCTAAATTTAATCTGCTTTCAACATAGTCCGTGAAAAAATATTCAAAACCTTTGTTTAGAATAGTATCATAGTCTTCTTCTGTCATTAACCTCTTTTTATAAATCTGGTATAAGGTGTTTTCTTGAAGTTTAACACCTAAAAGTTGTTTTAGCTTTAATGAGAGAGCATGTGAAGTACAGAAGTCAATAGCATCCACGTCTCCTAGATGCTTTAAAGAATCAAGGATGGTTTGACTGGATAATTCAGCATTAGCACAAAACTCAGGTAGTTTTACGTCTATATTATTTGAATAGAAAGAGTCTGTTGTTATCAATACTGGAGTCCTGTCAGTTTTTTCTAATGCTATTGCTTTTTGCATTCTTCTTAAATGTTGATTATATGCTTCTTTAGCAGTTTTCAATTGAATACCTCCATGTTTTAAATCTAGTTTAAAAAGCCAATAAGTTACCAATTATTAGATATAAATAAAATGTAATTAATTTACTAAGGATAAAATACGCATTAACACCATAACCTATTCTTAATGCTTAATTATTAACATGGGATTTGCTAATTGGAATTCATTAATTTAGAGTTTATTAATAATACATATTTATCCTTAGTAAAGAGATGGGCATTAGTAGGGTGATTATATAAATTAAGTTAACTAGCTACCTAATTGAATATCACTAGTCTTGCTTAAATTAACTTCCTTTGTTTCTGGTGCCCAAGCAATTGACAGGATCAAACCGAATATTAGTGCACTATTCAATCCAAGCATCGTAGGTACCAAACCTAAGTAGTAAATGCCAACAGGCAGAAGATATGTTCCGACTGCAGCCCCCAATCTACTGATTGCGGTACACATACCTACCCCTTCCGAACGAAGTTCTGTTGGAAAAAGTTCAGGTGGATATACTCCAGTCAAATTACAAATTGCTGTCATCACAAAAGTAAAAATCAAAAAGCTTGTAACAGAAAGCATTAAATTGTGTGTAAAAGTAAGAATACCTAATGCTACGGCCATTATTGCATAAGAATAAATTGTAAATCCTCTACGGGTAAGTTTTACCGTTAACCAAAGACCAGCTAATCCACCTATTATAAGAACAAAATTTAATGCTAAGTCTACAGAATTACTCTCAGCTAATCCCATTTTTCCTAATATTAGTGGAAGAAAGGTGTATATGGCAAAGTACGGAATAACAAGTGTGCAAAAGAAAAGCCCACCAAAAGCTGTACGCTTCCAATTCTTTTTATTGAAAAGGTCTAAGTAACTGGATTTAGCTGTAATAACCTTTTCGTCCAGTACGACATTAGGACCAAAATACTTAACTATAATTTTATGAGCCTCTGCTGAACGCCCTTTGCTAATAAGCCACCTTGGAGATTCAGGAGTCCCTATTCTTAACAATAATACAAGTCCAGCAGGTATTGCAGCACTGGCAAGCATCCATCTCCATAAATCTGCAGAAGAACTTGATGTGCAAATGATTCCAATTATATTTGCAGCAACGTATCCAACTGTCCATACTACACTTAGAGCTCCAAGTAAAACACCTCTATGTTTTTTAGGAGCGAATTCAGCAAGCAGAGCCACTCCGACTGCGTAGTCTCCTCCCAAGGCAAAGCCTATGAGAATTCTCAAAAAGAATAGCTGAATAGGACTATTGACAAAAAGCTGAAGAGCAGAAGCAAATGTTATTACTACAAAGTTAAAAAGAAATATTTTTTGCCTACCTATGCGTCCTGCTATACCTCCTAGTATTATACTCCCCAAAAAAAGCCCCATTAAAGCTGAAGCTCCTAATAAGCCCATCCACTCAGGGCTAAGATAAATTTGTTTTGCCATGAGAACAATAGCGAAGCCAATAGTTCCAAGAGCGTAACCATCAGTAAAGTGCGCGCCAAAAGTGAGTGCAGTGATTTTTATGTGAAATTTATTAAGTGGAAGATCATCTAAATTAATCAGTTTAGTATTCATAAAATATTCCCCCATTCTTAGAAGTTTAAGTATTTCATTTTCTAGCAGCTGATGATTTCATAATTTTACTTTTCTTTTTAGTTTCTAATAGTTATTTATTTGTACAGGTTGATAATTCTATATCTTTCACATATGCTTTTTTAACTTGTATTAATCTATTCGTAAGTATGTACCTTTGGTATATATTTAAATAATAGAAGAATGAAACAATAGATAAAATATTATGGTCTGTTAAATGTGCAGGGAACTCCAACGACACATTTACCGCAAGTGTTCGTCCCTGCAAGTTCTTGTTTTGCATTCTCTAATGTATAAGAATTCCCATAACCAACATGAACTTTGGCATTTTCATCACACAGAGCATTACAAACGAAGCGACTATAGCCCTCTTTAGTCAACGCATTTGTTGGACAGCGTGATATGCAAGCTCCACAAGAACCATTTTTTTTGAACATACAATATTCTTCTGTGATAGGGGAATCTGGTTTAACATCTAAATTAGTAATCACTGTGCCTATGCGTCCACAACAGCCAGATTCTGTGATAAGCATATTGTTAATTCCAAAAGTACCAAGACCGCATAATCTTGCAACATGGCGCTGTGACCATCTGCTTTTTAATATAGATTCATCATATTGGAAAGCCTGTTGTGCAACTACAGCTTTGTATCCTTTTTCTTCAAGAAGTGAAATCAAGAACTGATTCAGTTCACCGAAGGCAGCATTTGTTTTCTCGTAAGCCATAGCCCAATCTTTAGAACTGAGTCGTTCTATTTTGTTTCCATTTACAATTTTTTCATTAAATGGGAAAAAGTAAGCGATAATAACATTTGCGTCTGGAAGAATTTCCTTAGGCAATACATGTTCTGGATGAACTAATTTGCGTAGTTTCTTCATATCTGGGTGGTTTGCATCTCCAAACCTAACCAAAGGTGTTCTCCAAATATCTGATATAAGTCCACCTATATCCTGTTTTTTTGCAAATTCAATAATGAACTCTGTAATATTCTGTTTCATAATAATCCCCCCCACAAATAATAAGCGATTAATTAAATTCTTTGATAATTTTATTAAAGCAAAGTTCATTCCAAAGCTATTTGTCATACTTAGTGCAAAAAAGTAAAAAATAATAATAGATACCATTCTTTGCTTTAATATTAGAATGTAATGTATAATAAAATTAAATTAATTGCAAACTTATAGGAAATTACTGTATATAGTCTTTATATCAAAAATAGTATCGTAGGATTTATTTAAAATATACCATGATAATTTAATTTATGGAAAGAATATTTTATTGATAAAATATGACCAGAAATTGTACAAACGTACAATTTCATTACATCCATAAATAGTACGAACATCAATTGTTTCGATTAAGACTCTTAACACTGAATCTCTAAATTTAGATTCAATGGTTCCTAAATAACAGGAATTAATATATGATTTAGTAAGGGGAGGGGAATACATTTATGAACAGAGAAAATCAAAAGTTGATTGATTTAGAGGGGGAATTATTAAAATTAAAGCTTACCGTTTGCGAATATGAGAAAAAAGAAAGTTTACTCCAGAATATATTAGAGCAAATTGATGAAGCAATATATGCGTATGATAGAGATGGCACATTGATTTATATGAATGGTGTAAGTGAAAAAATTGAAGGTCAAAAAAGAAATATGTTAATAGGAAAAAAAGAAACAGAAATTTGGGACACAAATTTAGCAGTACCAATACTTGAAGATAAAAACGCTATAGAAAATGAAAGAATGTATTACACAATTTCAAATGGTAAACGAATTCATATCACGCATAGTATGTATCCGTATTTTTATAATAATGAAATTATGGGATGCTTTTCTATTAATAAAGATGTAACGCAAATAGATGATATGTTGATGAACATATATGAACTTCATCAACAATTAAGAACTAGTAAAAGAACAGATATTCCGATTAATGGGACAAGATTTAGCTTGAATGATATTATAGGTGACAGTCAAATAATGAAAAAATGTATTGAAAATGCACATAAAGTTTCTAAGCATAAATCTAATATTTTAATATATGGAGAAACAGGTACAGGTAAAGAATTGTTTGCTCAAGGAATTCATAATGCTTCAAGTAATCATAAGGAACCGTTTATAGCGATAAATTGTTCAGCCATTCCTAGTAATTTATTGGAGAGTTTATTATTTGGAACAATAAAGGGATCGTTTACAGGGGCTTTGGAGACTAAGGGGTTATTTGAACAAGCTGAG
>NZ_JAEEGC010000211.1 GCF_019207025.1 Clostridium thailandense
CATTAATTTTTTCACCAATTATTATCATAAAATATACACTCCTTTTAGATATTTTTTTAAATTTACAATTTCATTAAGTAATAATACATATTATAAATTTATAAATACTTTTCCGTTTCACTTTATCTCACTTGTTCCTAACTGGCAGATACCAATTATATTCTTAATATCTTTGTATGTACTATTTTCATCATCCTGCAACGAAAAAGGTTCTGTTAAACCTTTACATCTGAAATATATAACACCCCGGCTGTTCACCGGAGGAATACATTATAATATCTAATTTCTCCAACTGAATTTATACATTTTTTATTATAAGACAAGTAATAGAAAGACGAGCTGAAAGCTTTTCAATTCATACACTATTTATCAAATATTTGATATAATTAATTATATCAAATACAAATTTGCAATTCTATTTGTAAAATATATATATTTCAAAAAATTGTTTATACAAAATGTATAAATTAAAGGTGGTGCTTATGAAATTAAATACACATATTATTAAAGATTATGTATCATTCCCTATCATCATAAGTTTTTTGAATTCCAGTCCTCTTGATTGTAGGCTGGAACGTGTAACAGTTTACCGTCAGGATAAAGTGCGGCAGTCTTCTGATTTGACTTTGATTAAATTGGATGAGTTAACCGCACTTCGAAATTCTGAGCAAGAAGAAGCATA
Source organism: Clostridium thailandense (assembly GCF_019207025.1). Taxonomy (GTDB): domain Bacteria; phylum Bacillota; class Clostridia; order Clostridiales; family Clostridiaceae; genus Clostridium_AM; species Clostridium_AM thailandense. The sequence continues at coordinate 683 of NZ_JAEEGC010000211.1, forward strand.
TATTTGTTTCGGATATGATGAAAGTATAGAATTTCCTAAAAACATGGATATTATTTTTGTAACCCCAGAATTTAATCCATTAGAAATAATGGAAAATCTACAGGATACGTTCAACCTGTTTTCAAATTGGGAAAAAAAGTTACTAAAGCTGTTAAACAAGAATGCTCCGCTGAAAGAGCTAGGTGAATGTACACTTCCGTTCATAAACAACCCGATTGCAGTATATACATCGGGTCTTCGAAACATTTTTTTCTGTGAGAGAAAAAAAGATAAAAATCTTATGCTGTATTCAGAGGAAGATACGAATAAATATTTACCCCCCGAAGAAATTGATGAGTTAAAGTTTAATCAGGAATTTATCAGTACAATAGACGCTACAGAACCGACATTATTTTCTGCAGAAATGTGGGGATATCGAATTCTGTTTCACAACATTCGCATTTACGACATTTACATAGCACGCATCGTAATCAGTGAAACGGAGCGGCCATTCAAGGTGAGCGACTTACCATTACTGAAATTTTTAAGTAGCATATTAGAAATTGCCATACTCAAGCAAGATCTTCCCACGAACGACCATCCTCAGGACTTTGAAACAGTAGTCAACCAGATTTTAGATAAAGAAAGTGTAGATGAATCAAAGCTGAAGAGAATTTTACAATATGAGAACTGGAATATAGATGATTGCTATTTCTGTGTAGCAATCGAAATCAGCAGTTATGACCAAGTGATTCATACGGTTTCAACTATCGGCTCTATACTTGAGGCAAATATTCCAGGAAGTGTAGCTTTACAGCAGAAAGACTATATTTTTCTGATTGCGAATTTAAATGTAGGCGGTAAGACAAGAGAGTCACTGCTATCCGTATTGGTTTATATCTTAAGAGAAGGACTTTTGAAAGCCGGTGTAAGCGAAGAATTCAACAATTTTAAAAACCTCGGTGAATACTACCTTCAAGCATGTGATGCAATTCGTATTGGAAGCATTTACGACGAAACAGTTTGGTGCTACCGTTATGAGCAATATGCCCTAAAGAGATTAATTCTCCGTGCAGCTGCTGAATCAAACGTAGAAGCTCTCTGCCCCCAAGGATTGCTTAGGCTAATTAAGTATGATGAAAAACACAAACGGGAATATGCGAAAACTCTGAAAATATACTTACAAAATAATCTGAGTGTCGTAAAAACTATTCGGCATCTTTATATGCAGAGAGCAACATTTTTATATCAATTGAAGAGGATTCTTGAAATATCAGCATTGAATTTAGACAATCCTAAAGTCAAGCTTCATTTGTTAATCGTATTTGAAATAATGGAAGAAAGAAAATTAATTTTGAGTGGTAAAGAACATCCTTTTGAAATCTGATATAATTCCTTTAATATGGGTATTCATATTCTAGTTCTTCTATGGTCTAGTGGTTGGATTAAGGCTCCTATTTCTTTTAGAATTTGGATACCTAAAGACGAATTACCTCCAAATTAATCCATATAGCAATTCAAATAGTTCTAACAAAACTTTGCAGCTTATTCCCATAACTTGGGTGTGGGCCGTGGCTATCTATATAGATACCCAAAACAGAAAGTTGATTTATACGCAGGGATGTGTTTCCAAAGCTGAAGGCACATATAAAAACTTTTTAGTCAATCTTAGCGAAACATATCCCGGAGTGTAAATCAACTTTCGGCCGTGCGTGTCTATAGCCATATCCCCACAGTACTATTCAACATATTCCTTAGCTTTTTCTTCACCTTTTAATACTCTAAGTGTTCCTAACGCCAAGGATTCCATTTCATTTTCTCCAGGCATAATTTCAACTGGTGCAATAAATTCAACTCTCTCTTTAATCCAGCCTGTCATCATATTAGAGTATGCAATTCCGCCTGTAATAACTATAGCATCTACCTTTCCTTTTACTACTGTTGCTAAATCACCGATTCCTTTTGCGACCTGGTAAGCCATAGCCTCATAGACAATCTTTGCATTTTCATCCCCGTTGTCAATCATCTTTTCAACATCTCTAGCATCAACTGTATTAAGATAATCTTTTAAGCCACCATTTCCTCTAAGCTTTTTATTCATAGTTTTTTTATCATACTTTCCTGAATAACAAAGGTCTATAAGAGCCTTACAAGGAACTCTTCCAGCTCTTTCAGGAGAGAATGGCCCCTCATCGTCCGCCATTATATCTACCATTCGTCCTTTTTCGTGGACACTTAGTGATATTCCGCCACCTAAATGAGCAACAACAAAATTCATGTCCGTATATTTTTTATCATACTTTTTTGCAACCTTCATTGCCATCGCTCTTGAATTTAATGCATGGCTAGTACTTGTTCTTGGTATATCTGACATACCCGATATACGTGCTATATCCTTTAACTCATCTACTCTAACTGAATCATATATATATGCTGCTACTCCAATAGAATTTGCTATTTCATAAGCAATTAAAGCTCCTAAATTCGAAGCATGTTCAAACATAGGCTTATTTTTTAGTCTATCTACCATTGTTTCATTAACTTTATAAGCTCCTGATTCTACTTTAGGAAGCATTCCACCTCTTCCAACAACTGCAGCTAACTCATGAACTTCATATCCATTTTCTTTTAAAAATGAAAGTACAACTTCTTTTCTCATATCAAATTGAGATGCAACATTTTCATATTTTTCAATTTCTTCCGCTGGATGATCTAATGTTTTACAGAACACTTCCTTTTCATCCTCATATAGAGCTATCTTTGTAGAAGTAGACCCAGGGTTAATCGCTAGTATTTTATAACTCATCTATATATTCCTCCCGTTTTTAACTTTATTATATAGGTACCCACGGCCGAAAGTAGACTTACACTCCGGCATATGTTTCCAAGCTTCAGCACTATAAAAACTTTTTGCCAATCTAAAGCTCAACATTTTGAAAATCTAAGAAGCTTTTATAAACTCGTACCTCAAACATATAAAAACTCCTAAGATTTTCTAAAATGCTTCGCTAAGATTGACTAAAAAGTTTTTATATGTGCCTTCAGCTTTGGAAACATA
>NZ_JAEEGC010000212.1 GCF_019207025.1 Clostridium thailandense
ATTCTTTGACTTGAATTTCTAAAAAGTAGTTACGTACTCATTCTCCATCATATGCTTTATAAATAACACTTCTATTAACACTATATATATGAATAACACTATTGTTATTGCAGTAAACGTATAAAACATTAATTCAATTGATTCGTATTTCATATTTATCAAGTATAAGAACAGCCACTGTCATTGTATAATTTTACAATTTAGTTTAATATTAAGATAAATATATTAAAATTTACATAATAAGATTAATTTTTCAACAAAAGGAGTGAAGAAAATGATTAAATATGCCCCAGTCCTAAAATGGAAAGCAGGCGAAAGAGACTCAATAAAAAAATTAGATGACTCACAAGTTAATCAGATTTCTCCTATAATAGAACTGGTTGATTCCATTAGTGAGCATGAATTATTGAAGGAAATACATGAAACAGGCTTAAAATCTGCTTTTATTGACACTATATATTCTGATATCAGCTTAGAATTCTATGAAAAGTTAAATAGTATTAATGGTATTACAGATTTAAAATTGATACCTGTTTTTTATATTGATGATCTATTTGATGATTTCTCAGTAATAGATACTTATGATGAAATTTCCATAAGATTAGAAATACCGGAACCTATTGATTCTTTAAGTTATAATAAACTTTTTAAAGAAATACTAAAAAAAACTCATACAAAAATAGACATAATATTAGATTTAATTTTTATCGAAGATGTACAAGCAGCTACCCTGAAAAGTGTAGCTTTAAAAGAAACTTTATCACAAATAAAAAAATATTGTATGAATATCAATAAGTTAATTATATCGTCAACATCTTTTCCTAATAATTTAAGCGATTTGGAGGCTGGTGAAGAAAAAAAATATAAAAGATATGAATTCAAAATATTTAACAAGATATATGAGCTCCCTGAGTATAAAGATTTCATAAACAAATTAATATACTCTGACTATGGTGTTAACAAATTCACTGATACAGAAATGGACTTTTCAAAACTACAGTATGGAATTTTACCAAAAATAAAATATACAACTGACAGCTTTTACTATGTACAAAAAGGCAAGAAAGATAGAATTAAAAATGTCTATACCATTTCAGTATTTGACATGTGTGATAAAATAATAAATTCCAATTTTTTTTATGGGAAAAAATTCTCATATGGCGATAAAAAAATACATGAAAAAGCTAGCGAAAGGAAAGGGCCTGGTGGTAATAAAGATTGGGTTACAATCTCTACTACTCATCACATAACTGTGATATTGAAACAGCTCTCCAATTAACTCTAAGTTTTATAATTTCTCTAGTATAGTCCATTATTACATCCTTTGGAACTTCCTTCAATATTATATCGATAAGAGCAAGCTTTGTTTTGCTCTTATATTTTTTATCAGTATATCTAGAAATCAATTCTATAAGTTCGTCTTTCCATAAAAGTGTCAACCTTGAATACGAATCAACATTATTGTTATTTTCTCCGTATCTGCTATTTTTAAGTTCTCCATTTTTATTATAAAACTTGATCCCCCACCAAGGAGGTACAATGCTTTTTACTTCATTTATATACTTTTCAGTTGTTATTAATATCATTTCATCAAACACTTTACTATAATATTCAGACTGCCTTGGCAACCTTTTTAATGTATCCATATCACTTTTTATTTCATATCCATGAAGTAATCCATTTATTACAGCAACATCAATTCTTACATACCCGTTTAATATAGGCATTTCTGGAACAATGATAGTGCTACTATCATTTATATACATTGGTTCTTTTGTGAAATCCTTATATAAAAATGATCTTATATCACTATCATACATAATAAACTCCTCCTCTTTTCATTTTAAAATAAACCATTTATTATTATAATATACTCTGTCAAGTTTTATGTAAATATTATAAAATTTATTTTATTTGCTTTGTTTACCCGTAAGTTTACAATATTTAAGCATTTTAATATTACAATACTAAATTTCTCATCATAGTTCATATATAAAGAGAAAAACAATAACTGCCCTTCTACTTTAATACAATAATATTTTTTATAATGGATTATAAATTATTTTCATAATATATCATTATTCTAAAAAAATGTTAAAGCTGTTCAAATACACAAATCGGTAAAATATTGCTCATAATATACAAATATGCTAAACTGTTTACATACAATTCAATATAGTTGACTGGGCTACTGGTATCACTTATCCCTCTTTGAAGGGAGGTGGTACTTATGAGTAACGAAGTATTGACATTATTGTTTCAAGCAGGCTTATTTTTAATAACTCTGCTGACATTTATAGTGTTACTTATAGAAAAAATAAAAAAATAGTAGCCCCGGTGCAAATGGATGCTACTATTTTTAAACTTAAATTTAGTCATACCAGTTGCCTAAGCAACTAGAATTGTATACTGCAGGGTGTTAGCACACCCTGTTTTTATTATGCTCATTTACTAACTTAATTATAACACATATTGTAACACAATCAATAAAAAGAACTTTACTTTGGTAAAAAATAATTTTACTGAGATAAAAAAATTTCTACCCACAGGTAAATTCCCTTTACTTAAATTTGAGTAAGCTGAACTATAAGAGTATTATCAATAAACTCATCCTTAAATATTCCTAATCTTCTCCTATAGGTCTTTTTATAATTTCTATATAGCTCCTTAGCTTCTTCAATATCAGCTATATAGTAAATATTTTTTACTTTCTTATCACTACTTAAAACTAAAGCCTCATTCAATTTAATTCTTATATCTTCTTTATCAAAACTAGATCCTGTTGCTAATAGCCAGGCTTCATTTCTGCTTAATATCATTGTAACCACTCCAAACCTAGTATTAATTTTCTAACAGTTTTAGTAATACATATTTAAGCATGTCTAAAATTTTTTATTCTAACTACAAGTTTTCTCAAGTATATACTCCTTTTTAAGGACTGTAAAAACTCAGGTTTTCTTAGGTTTTAATTCATTATAATACACATGTTTAGTATAAACTAATGATGTTCCAAAAAGTAAATAAAACCTCTTCCACCGAGAATTTTCCAATTCTTTTATACGCATAATATTTGGTAATAATAATGGGTATAAGAGGAAGTGTAAAGGGTGATTAGCTTGAGGGAAAAACAAGAAATAATATTAAAACATTTAAGAAAGGGCAAATCTCAAAGGCAGATTTGTAGAGACACTGGCATAGCTAGGGAAACAATTAGAAGGTACACAAGGGCGTATGAACCTGGTGATGTTGTAGAATTTGATTTTGGAGTTGTTAAACTGGAAACAAAAGACGGAATATTGAGATAATATCAGCTAGCTGTATTTACATCAGCCTACGGCAATTATAGGTGGGCAAAGTTGTTTCCTAAGCAAGATACATTTTGTTTCTTAGAAGCTCATGTACTATTTTTCGAGCACATCGAAGGTGCATATAGAACAGTGGTTTATGATAATACAAAAGTTGTCGTAAAAAGATTTGTCGGAGACAAGGAAAAGGAAGCCACAGAAGCTCTTTTAAAATTGTCTTTATACTATAAATTTAACTTTAGATTTTGCAACGCATATAGAGGAAATGAAAAGGGTCACGTTGAACGAAGTGTTGAGTATATAAGAAGAAAGGCATTTTCTAGGAACATAATCTTCAGTTCTTTAGATGATGCGAATAAGCATCTGGAAGAAACATTAAAAGTTATAAATCTAAAGAAGATATATAACTCTAATAAAAGTGCAAAAGAATTGCTTGATGAAGAAAAGGAATTCTTATTGCCTAAGATGCCAATGTATGAAACTGCAAGAATTCAAGATTGTAGAGTTAACAAATATTCTGTTATTATGATAGACTCTTGCTATTATTCAGTGCCAGACTCTTTTGTAGGAGTTATGGTTAGATGCAAAATATATTCATCAAAGATACTAATTTATAATAATGAAGAAAAAATTGCTGAACATAACAAAGCGCTTGGAATTAATAAGTGGCGTATAAATATAGAGCACTATATGTATACACTTATGAGAAAGCCGAAGGCATTGGTTAATAGCACAGTTTTTTCCCAATTAAATTATAAATTAAGAGATATCTACAACACTTACTTTACCAATGAAGAACGCGACTTTATAAACTTAATAAAATTAGTAGGAACCTACGGTTTATCTAAAGTAGAGTGTGCTATTGAAGAGCTTAAAAATACATGTCCTACTAATATTTCTATAGATAAGATAGAGTTTATCTGTGGAAGAAAAGATGCTGAAAATGTTATTTATCTAGATAGCTATAACTCAGATATAGTACAGAACTCTATAAGTATGTTAGATGATTTCAATAGTCTTTTAAACAACTAGAGGAGTTGATACTAAAATTGAATCAGGATAAAAAATCTTTCATTAAGGAAATTAAAGACTATGCTAGTAGTCTAAAATTAAATGCAATAAAAACAGATATAGCTAACGCTATTGACGAAGCTAATAAGAATAATCTAAGCTATGAAGAATTTTTATTTACATTACTGCAAAAGGAACATGATATTAGGGAATATAATTTAACTCAATCTAGGTTGAGATTAGCTAATTTTCCTTATAAAAAGTATTTAAAGGATTTATCTATGGAAGAGTTACCGGCTGATGCTAAAAACAAACTAAAACATTTAAGCAGTCTTAAATTTATAGAAAATGGTCAAAATGTTATTCTTTCAGGAAATCCGGGTACTGGGAATTATCGAAAGTTTTTGTTAGTGGGGGTATCGTGTCTATGATATCGGTATTACTTATAATAGCAGGTGCAGTCAGTTTAAGCAGTATATTTCAAGGAA
>NZ_JAEEGC010000213.1 GCF_019207025.1 Clostridium thailandense
TGATGAAGCAGGATTATAAAATATAATTAAGGAGCGGTCAAGATGAAATTAGTTGTTATTGGGGGAGGCCCAGGCGGCTATGTAGCTGCACTTAAAGCAGCTATGCTTGGAGCTGAAGTTACAGTAGTTGAAAAACACAAGGTTGGAGGAACATGCCTAAATGTAGGATGTATACCAACAAAAGCATTACTTGCTTGTTCAGATGTATATGGTATTGTTAAAGAAGCTGATAAATATGGTGTTACTGTTGAAGGTAATGTTACAGCAGACTTCAATACTATGATGCAAAGAAAAGACAAAGTGGTTGCTCAGCTTGTAAAGGGGATAGAAGCTCTTTTTGAAGCAAGAAAAGTAAGATTAGTAAATGGATTCGGAAAATTAGTAAGTAATAAAGAAGTTGAAGTTACTAAGGAAGATGGTACAAAGGAAGTTATACAAGCAGATAAAATTATACTTGCAACAGGATCTGTTCCTGCGGCACCTGGATTCTTTAAATATGACGGAAAAAGAGTTATAACTTCAGATGAAGTTTTAAATTTAAAAGAACAACCAAAATCAATGATTATAGTTGGTGGCGGTGTAATTGGCTGTGAAATAGGACAGTTTTTACACAGAATGGGAACAGAAGTTAAGATTGTAGAAATGTTACCACAGTTGCTGCCACTTGAAGATGAAGATGTAGCAAAACAATTACAAAGAACTTTCAAACAACAAAAGTTGAAATTCTTTGTTGGTGACGGTATAGCTTCTGTAGAGGTTGGAGAAGATAAAGTAGTTACAAATTTAAATAGTGGTAAGTCTTTAGAAGCTGAAATGATGCTTATAGCTGTTGGAAGAAGACCTTATATAGAAGGTCTTGGAGTAGAAGAATTAGGTATAGAAACTAATAGAGGAAAAATCACTGTAAATAAACGCATGGAAACTAATGTTGAAGGTATTTATGCAATAGGTGATTTAGTAGTAGGACCTGATCTTGCTCATGTAGCTTCTAGAGAAGGTATTATAGCTGTAGAAAATGCATTATTAAATAAAAATAAAGAAATGAGCTATAAAGCTGTACCAGGTTGTGTATTTACTGAACCAGAAGTAGCTTCAGTAGGTATGAAAGAAAAGGCTGCTAAAGAAGCAGGAATTAACTATAAAGTTGGTAAATTTGATTTTAGAGGACTTGGAAAAGCTCAAGCTATGGGCAAGATACAAGGATTCGTAAAAGTTATTACAGATGAAAAAGATGTAATAATTGGTGCTGCGATTATTGGTGAACGTGCAACAGATATGTTAGGAGAACTAACAGCTGCATGCGAACTTGGAATAACTGCAGAGCAGTTAGGTGAAGTTATTCATCCTCATCCAACTCTAGCAGA
>NZ_JAEEGC010000214.1 GCF_019207025.1 Clostridium thailandense
CAAGTCTCAAGCCCATATTTTTAAAAAAGCTAAGAATCTATGATAACTCGCTGTGCTCAACCAATCAAATCTTCTAAGCTTTTTCAAAAATATGAGCTAAGACTTGTAGCAAAAGTATTTAAATGTGTCTTCCAGAATGTAAATATATCCCTCCGTATAAGTTAAGTGTCTGGTTCGGATATCTATATTAGGCATTTGTAGAGGCGTTCTATATAATAAAGAAAATCTATAAGTACAGCTTTCTATGAGAAATCAAATATCATAGAAGGCTGTTTTTTTATAAAAAAAGCGAAATTTTCAGGAAAAGAAAATTATTGATAGTACATTAATAATTCATGATTACACTAATTCATCCTCCAAATATAAGTGATGAAAATGTTTTATATTACTACAATTCCTAGAAAAAATTGTGGTATATTAACTACACTTTTTTTTACCCTGAATAAACAATCCTTTATATACGGGCTTCTATTTTATTGGCATCAATTTTGCTTTATAAATTAGCGTATGTTTTAAAAGGATAAAGAAACGATAATTTTATTCATTTAGAAAATTTAATAAGGAGAAGGATAATATGGTTAATAAAATCGTAAGTGTTAATGAAGCAGTGGGCTGCATAAAAGATGGAATGACTTTGATGATTGGAGGTTTTATGACAGCAGGGACTCCAGAAATGTTAATTGATGCAATAATAGAAAAAGGTGTAAAGGATTTAACGATTATCGCTAACGATACAGGGTTTCCGGATAAAGGAATAGGGAAGCTTGTTAAAAATAAAAGAGTTAAAAAAGTTATAGCTTCTCATATAGGACTTAACCCTGAGACTGGCAGACAAATGAATAACAAAGAAATGATAGTTGATTTAATACCACAGGGAACATTGGCAGAGCAAATTAGATGTGGTGGTGCAGGTATAGGTGGTTTCTTAACAGAAACAGGAGTTGGAACTATTGTAGAAGAAGGAAAAGAAAAAGTAAAAGTTGGAGCTAAAGAATATATTTTAGAATTACCATTAAGAGCAGATATAGCCTTAGTAGGCGGTTCTGTTGTAGATAAATCAGGGAACACTTATTATAACGGTTCTACAAGAAACTTTAATCCATTAATTGCAACTGCTGCTGATTTAGTAATAGTAGGTGCTGAAAAGGTTGTTGAGGTTGGAGAATTAGATCCAAATCATGTAATGACACCTGGAATATTTGTAGATTACATTGTTGGAGGTGGAAAATAATGGATAGCAAGAATATAAAAGAGTTTATAGCAAAGAGAGTGGCAAAGGAATTAAAAGACGGAGATGTAGTAAATTTAGGTATAGGTCTTCCAACTATGGTTGCTAATTATCTGCCAGAAGGTATAAATGTGGTATTTCAATCTGAAAATGGTTTTGTAGGTTTAGGTTCAGTACCTGAAGAGGGCAAAGAAGATAAAGACATTGTAAATGCTGGCGGACAGCCTGTTACTGTAGTAAAAGGAGCTGCATTCTTTGACAGTGCCACATCCTTTGGAATTATTAGGGGTGGACATGTAGATGCTACTGTTTTAGGTTCTCTAGAAGTAGATGAAAAGGGCAACTTAGCAAATTTCATGGTTCCAGGAAAAATGGTTCCTGGTATGGGTGGTGCCATGGATTTAGTAAGTGGAGCAAAAAAAGTTATTATTGCAATGACTCATACAGCTAAAGGCGCTCCAAAAATATTAAAGGAATGTACCTTACCACTCACAGCGGTGGGAAAAGTAAGTCTAATTGTAACTGAAATGGGAGTAATGGAGATTACAGATAAGGGGATCGTATTAAAGGAATATAACTTTGAATATACAGTGGAACAAATTAAAGTCGCTACAGAAGCAGAATTAATAATTGATGAAAATTTAAAGGTTATGGAAGTATAAAAATAAAAAACATATTAAAAAATAAGTATCTTAACTTTTGCAATTTTAAAAAAATGCGAAGTGTTTTTTAGAGGACAGTTGACAGAGGACAGAGGACA
>NZ_JAEEGC010000215.1 GCF_019207025.1 Clostridium thailandense
TTTCAGGACAGCCCCTTTATTGATTTTTTTATTTTCTTGAGTTACACCCCATTGTTCATTTTGACTAAAAAAATAAACCATGCTATAATAACTCGAATAATTCACAAAAAACCTTATTGTTACAATAAAGTTTGCATTTTTAAATTAAAATGACTGATAAAACCCCAATATACTAATACTATATATTACTATTATTGTTATAAGAGGAGTCATTATCGTGAAAAAATATTATACTATTGGAGAAACAGCAAAACTACTTGGTGTCACTACACAAACCTTACGTCATTACGAGAAGATAGGCATTCTTGAACCTAGTTACATATCAAGCGAAAACGGATACAGATATTATGAATTTAATCAATTTCATATTGTTGACCGTATAAAGTATTTACAATACTTAGGCCTGTCTTTATCTGAAATCGCAAGTATCGTAAAAAAAGGAACTATCGAAGGCCTTTTGCCTGCCTTAGAACAACAATGGCAAACAACTAACCAAGAATTAGAGAAAATTCATTCGAGAATTAAAGATGTGGAATGGTATATTAATTATTTTACTTATCTGAGTAAAATGGACAAATCAAAAGTTTTGTATCGTATGCACATGGAGACAAGACACTTAATTTATGTTCCTTGTTATAATTCTGATGAACTAGCAGATATGGAAATTCGTTTGGCTGAAGTGCGCAGCAGCGCTGAACTTCGTGACTTGTCCTATCGACGTCAATATGGTTATGAATTATCTTCATCTGGTCTATTTCAACGTAAATTTAAACCTAAAGCTTATTTTATTTATATTAAAAACAGGCCGCAGTTTTTTACACCATTCTATAAAGAACTGCCAGCAGGAGAATACCTATGTTTTCGTTCAAAATTGCTGCGTGAAGAATGGGATACCACAATTTTAGAAAAATATTTCACTTCTCTTTCTAAACCATCTACTATAGTGGCACTAGAGTTTGAAGATAATCTTGTGGAATATATGAATGCAGATTATGAAATTCAAATATTAATAGACTAATTAAAATTTAGTAAATTATATAATATTCCTAAAAACAGTAAAAGGATTGTTGTACTTATGTGTAATTACAACAGTCCTTTTGCTGTTTTTGCGCTTACAAAAATTTTTTTATTTTTTTAAAATTATTCTTGACATGTATCTTAGAATAACGTTTACACTTACATGTGTGTAAGGCAAAAATTTTTATATTTGCAACAAACAATTCACTTAATCTATTTATTATTGTGGAAAAATAAGGAGGAAATATTTATGAAATCAACTGAATTAACCAGAGAAACAAAAATTTTATATGCAGGAAGCGAATCAAAACTTCCAATCGAGAATCCAGAGACACCACCTATTTATCATTCAACAGCAAATATTATTCGCGATATGGATGACTACGATGTTGCAAGTACTGGTGGTAAATATTATTATTGTAGAACTGCAAATCCAAATAGAGATGGTGTAGCTGAGGCTGTATCCTATTTAGAAAAGGGAGAGCAATCTCTTGTGTGTTCTTCAGGAATGGCTGCTATTTCAAGCACACTTTTATCTCTTATAAAGCCAGGTGATCACATTCTTGCAAGCCGTTCTATTTATGGCGAAACAATCGAACTGTTTGATAATATTTTAAAAAAGTTTAATGTAGAAGTTACATATAGCGATTTTACAAATTTGGACAATGTCCAAGCAGACTTAAAGCCTAACACTAAAATAGTTTATACAGAAATTATCGCCAACCCACTTATTGAAGTAGTAGACATAGGGTCCTTATCTAAACTGGCTCATAGAGTCGGAGCACTAGTTGTAGTTGACAGCACCTTCACTACACCCTTTGCAATTCGTCCACTAGAACATGGTGCAGATATTGTTATTCACAGCTTGACAAAGTATTTTGGAGGTCATAGCGATATTACAGCTGGCTCAATTACTAGTTCAAATGAAATGATTAAGAAAATATACTCAGACTATTTGCTTTTCGGAGGATGTCTTGACCCAAACAGTTCCTGGTTAATGCTTCGCAGCATCAGAACCATGGAAATGCGTGTAACTAAGCAATTCGAAAATGCAAAAAAAATCGCAGAAGCCTTGGCAAAAGATCCACATGTGCGTTATGTAAACTATCCGACTCTTACAAACCATCCTCAACATGAACTAGCTATGAAACTTATGCCAAAGGGTTGCGGTGCTATGCTAAGTTTTAGAGTGGAAGATGATAGAGATAAGGTAAATGCATTCATGCATAAATTAAACTTAGTAAAATACCTTGGTACATTAGGTGGATATCGTACATCTATTGCACATCCAGCTACTGCTTTCCGTAACGAGTTTACTCCAGAGAAGCTTAAAGAAATGGGAATGGAAGAAGGACTCATTCGTATTTCTGCTGGTGCAGAAGCAATTGAAGATTTAATTTCTGATTTTAAACAAGCATTAACAGTATTTGATACCGTTTAATTTGTAGAGGAGGCTTACTAAATTATGCTTAAAAAAATTAACCTACCAATAGCCTTGCTTGCTGTTGGATTATTAATCGCCATGGTAATTCCAATGGTTTTATCTCCAGATGGAAGTGCCACTATAATCAACAATTTCTATTCACTAATGACATTAAATTTTCCATGGTTATTTATGTTTATTGCTTTTCTAAGTGCAGTGTTTGCCGTGTTTATTATATTTTCCAAATACGGAGACATTCGTTTAGGTGGTGCTAATGCACAGCCACATTACAAGTTTTTTACCTGGGTAGCTATGAATATGTGTTCCGCAGCTGGAGCAGGAATTCTAATTTTTGGTATGGTAGAATGGATGTACTATGTAAAAACTCCACCTTTTGGAGTCGAACCTATGTCAGTGCAAGCTTATGAATATGCTTCAGCTTATGGAATGTTCCACTGGGGATTTTCAGCTTGGGCTATCTATTTACCTGCATCCCTTGCACTAGGATATATTTTCTGGAATAAAAATGTAGATTCCTTAAATTTATCTGATCTTTGTAAGTCCGTTTTAAAGGGTGATAGTTTACCAATTAGAATTATAAAAGTTTTAATAGATGGTATTGTTGCTTTTGGATATATTGGCGGTTTAGTTTGCACTATAGGTCTAGGTACTTCTATTCTTGCTGAATTAGCAGGATATTTATTACACATGCAAGTTACTTTCGGACTTCGTATAAGCATTATTCTTATATTTTGTGTATTCTTTATCTTATCCACCTCCAAAAGTATTGCTAAAGGAGTTGGAATTATAAGTGATTTTAATGTTAAATTAGCAATTGGTTTCTTCCTATTTGTTTTCTTAGTTGGACCTAAATCCTTTATTTTAAATAATTTTGTTATGGCAATCGGAACAAATATTCGTGAATTTATTCATATGAGTTTTAATACAGATTCTATTGCGAAAACTGGTTTCATTCAACAGTGGACAGTATTTTATTGGGCATGGTATTTAGGCTGCACAATTTCTGATGGCCTTTGGCTGGCACGTGTTTCCTATGGCCGTACCTTCCGCGAGATTGCTGTTGTAAGATGTATTTGGACTTCACTTGCTTGCTGGGTAGCCTTTGCAGTGCTTGGAAATTACGGAATGCATCTGCAGCTTTCAGGACAAATTGATTTGTCACAAATAGTTATTGACAGTGGAAATAATGCTGCAGTATTAGCTGTTTTAAAAACACTTCCTTTATCTGGGGCAGCCATTATTTTGTATATGGCAATAATATTCATAACCTTAGCCTGCGGTGCTACAGCAGCATCCACAGTAGTGTCAATACTTACTTCTAAGAACTTAAAAAACGATGAAGAACCTAGTAAATGGTACAAAGTGTTCTGGGGTTTCCTTGTTTTACTTCTTCCAGTTAGTATACTGTTCCTTGAACATATGGTGCCAGGTTTAAATGTTTTAACAACCATTCAGTCTGTTACTTCAGTTTTTGCTATTCCAATGTTGTTTGTTATAGCACTACTTCTTATAGCTTTCTACAAGATACTGAAAAAGGATATAGAAAGCAAAAATATTCCTGTAGATGAAAACAAGCTATTTAAATGGAATTCGTAATATGTTTTCATAAGATAATTTTAAAAGAAAGAGTCTGTTGCATTTATGCAAACATGACCGAAAGTAGAATTATACTCCGAGAGAGGTTACCAAGCTTTGGTAACCTCTCTCTGCGCATAATTCTACTTTCTGATATAGTTCTTTGTAAATGCACATTCCTTTTTTATGTATTTATGTCCTAACCTAGAGATCATACAAAAAATACTAAAGAATTTAATAAATAATATAGACTATAGACTTTTATATGATATAATCAACTTAGACCTTAACCGATAATGATTTTCATTTTCTTTTTACTTGAAATTATCGTGACTTAAAAAAATAATTATATATAGATGCCTACACCAGAAAGTAAACATATACAGGAGCATAAATTTACTTTCGACCGTGAGTATCTACATAACAAAGGAGAGTTACAAATGAAAAAAGTGCAAATATCTAAATTAGATTTAGATAGAATAAAGCTAAATATTAAACAAGACACTAATGTACATGTCCATGGTGGTCATTACGTAGGTGAACGTAAAGATGGTAAAATGCATGGCCAAGGCACCTATTTCTATAAGGACGGCAGTAAGTATACAGGTGACTGGGAAAATAATGAGATGAATGGTCAAGGTACTTTTACCTGGGCTTGTGGTGAAAAATACATAGGTCAATGGAAAAATGATATGCAGCATGGTTATGGTATTTACACTTGGCCAGATGGGGACAAGTATGAAGGACAATGGGAAATTGGTGAAAAAACTGGGTTTGGTATATTCACATGGTCAGACGGTGAAACTTATATAGGCGATTGGAAAAGTGATATGCGCCATGGCAAAGGTATTCATAACTGGTCAGATGGCGATAAATATATAGGTGACTGGAAAGACGACGTAAGAGACGGCAGCGGCATGTATCTTCACTCAAATACTGAAGTTTCTATAGGAGATTTTGAAAACAATGATTTTTTAAGTAAATGCTAGAAGTTACTATTTATTAATTAGACTTATGAAGTCAAAGCATTAATATAGTAAAGTGGCCGTCGCACTATAAACAAACACACCAGACACTTAACTTATACGCAGGGATATATTGACATTCTGGAAGGCACATTTAAATACTTTTACCACAAGTCTTAGCTCATATTTTTGAAAAAGCTTAGAAGATTTGATTGGTTAAAAGTCTAAATGACTTTTAACGAGCAACTTATCAATGGTAATTGATAAGTTGGTCCGACTGAGCAGAGCGAGTTATCAAAG
>NZ_JAEEGC010000216.1 GCF_019207025.1 Clostridium thailandense
TTGTTTGTGCTGATATTTGTGTTATAGATGAAGATAATTCTTCTATCGAACTAGCTTGTTCTGTAGATCCTTGTGACAGTGCTTGACTTCCATCAGATACTTGCTTCGATCCCGCTGCAACTTGATATGCCGAATTACTTATGTCATTTAATATATCATTAAATGAACTAATTGTAAGATTAAGATTATCTTTAATTTTAGAATATTCACCTTTATAATCTCCAGTCATCGCTACTGTCAAATCACCTTTAGCCATTTTTTGAAGCACATCAGATGCTTCTTGTATTGGTCCCACTACTGCATCCATTGTACTGTTCATACCTTCAATAATCTCTTTATATCCACCTTCAAATTTGTCCGTATTTCCCCTAGAACTAAGATCTCCTTTGGTTGCTAAACTTGCAAGTGTTCTTGCTTCTGTGATTAAATCTCTTATTGCAGTCATAGCAACCACAATGGAAGGAAGAATTCTATCATTTTCTGATCTTTTTCCAATCTTTTTATACTCCTCTAATCCACTTATATCTCCTTGGGATAGATCTACAAAAATCTTCTGGACACTCACAAGCCTTACATGAACATCATTTATTGACTCTGCAAAGTTTTTAAGCATTCCATTATATTTTCCTGTCATTTTTTCAGTTAAATCATTTACAGACATTTTATACAAAACTTCACTAGCTTCTTTCATCGGAGCATTAAGTACATCTATAAGTTTATTTACCTGTTCGATTATGGTTTTGTTATTTCCTTTAAACTTTGATGTATCTCCTCGTACATCTAGCTTTCCTTCAATTGCATTTTCAGTTAACATTCTAACTTCATTAAATAAGTTTTGATTTGTTTCCAGCATTCTTATTAGTGCTGGCAACAACTGATCATTTTCACATCTCTTTTTAAGATCTCTAAATTCATTCAATAAACTGATATCACCATCAGCAGCACCATTAAATGCTCTTTGTATAGATAACAGCCTTTTATGCAAATCATTAATTGAATTAGCATAAGCATTAAATTCACCTTTATAGTTATCCTTCATATTTAGAGAAAAATCATTAAGTGCAAATTTTTCCAAAACCTTCTTAGAATCATTTATAGGATTAGTGAATGCATCTATAGTATCATTCATACCTTCAACAATTTCTCTATATCCACCTTCGAATTCATCTGCATTTCCTCTAGCACTTAAATCACCATTTACAGCAGAACTAGCTAGGCTTCTCACCTCATTAGTTAATCTTTGTATTGTTCCCATCATTTTTATAGCAGCAGGCATCATTTTATCATTTTCTGACCTTCTTCCAATTCTCTTATACATTTCTAAATCAGTTATATCTCCCTTTGCCATATCGACAAAAATTTTCTGAATATTTACAAGTCTTGCATGAAGATTATTTATTGACTCTGCAAAGTCTTTAATCACACCATTATACTTTCCCTTCATCTGGGTATTTAAATCATTTATTGACATTTTATATAGCACCTGATTTGCTTCATCAAAAGGTTCGATTACGATATCAAGGGTCTTATTAATACCTTCAACTATTTTACGATATTCTCCATTATGTCTAGATACATCAGCTCTTGTTGTTAATTTTCCTTCAGCTGCAGCTTCCACCAATATAGTGGTATCTGCCACTAAAGATTTAATATTGTTTATAACAAGAGTAAGATTCTTGCTTAAGATGTCATTTTCAGATTTGGCATTTAATTCTATACCAAGGTCACCACTTGCAATTTTTTTAACCGCTTCTGATTGCTCTTTTATGGTTACTGCAATTGCATCAAAAGCCTTCACTAATTTACCTATTTCATCTTTTGAATGATATTCAATGTCAATATTTATATCTCCCACCGACAACTTATTTGCTGCCTCACTTAGTTTTCTTACAAAGTCATTAATAATTTCAACTAAAAACCTTCCAAAAACTAAAGCTATAATTGCACTAGCTATTACTGCTATACTGACAAACAGAAATGATTTTTTTATCTGTACAGCCGCAATAAATCCCATACTAGTTGAAACTATAGCCACCATTATAAAACTTAGCATAACTTTGACACTTAATTTCATATTGTGGAATAAATTCACAATAAATCCCTCCTATACTTTTATTTCATTAATTGTAAGGTTAGTGTTTACTAACCTAATTATATAAATAATTCAGAATATTTGTCAATTTATATTATTTCAAAAAATAAAAAAGGATAAATCTTAATAATTCATCCTTTTAAAAAAGTCATTTTATAATTCCAGCGACAACCTTGTTTTTGCCGGTTCGCTTAGCCTCATATAATCTTGTATCTGCTATATTAAGCATTTTTTCTAACTTATCTGAATCTGCCGAATAAAAACTAATACCAAAACTAGCTGTAATACTAGTCCTATAAAGCCCTAAATTTACTACATTTTCACTTATTTTTTTTCTAATACCATCAATTTTTTTATAAACTTCTGTCATATTCTCTCCATCATATAGAAAAATCACTAGTTCTTCTCCTCCATACCTAGCAATTATTCCACTACTGCTAATGTCGTTCGTTATAACTTTTGTAGTCTTCTTTAATACTTCATCTCCAAATTGATGTCCAAATGTATCATTTACCTTTTTAAAATCATCAAGGTCAACCATAACAATGGAATAGCTATGTAAAGGGTTATCTCTAATTATTCGCTGAACCTTTTCTAAAAAATATCTTCTGTTATATATATCAAGCAAAGAATCTATTTCCGATGATTTTATTAACTTTTTATACAAAAAAGAATTTTCAAGTACGACTGCAATTTGATTTGCTATAGAAGACAAAAAATTCACATGTTCTCTATTAAAAAAATTATATAGCGACTGTTCAAGTATAATATATCCTAAAAGCTTATCAGCTAACGATATAGGGACACCTATAATTGAGTGTATATCTAAATCATTTATATTTTCTTCATATATAGGAGTTTGAGAATTTAGTACAAATGCCTCACTCTTATTTAACTTAATTAACTCTCCTTTTTTTAAAAAATTTGAATTTTGAGTAATATTAGTTACCTTTACACAAAGACAATCATCTTCCATCAAATACATTGTTGAATAAGTTACCCCTAATATGCCCAGCATCATATCATTAATTATTTGAATAAGATTAGGGTCACTCAAATGCATATTTATGTATCTGCTTATTTCTACTATGCTAGATAAAGCCCCTAATGTCCTTTCCAGTTCTATGTTTTTTTCAGATATACTTTGTATAGTTCTTTCTGCAGTATTTTGATAACTCTCATACTCTTTTTTTAACATTAAGTATTTATCACAATTACAATCTAATTCCTTCACAATCTATCCCCCAAAATCAGTTATTCTGATATAAGCACCAAATTTAAAATATAAAAATTGACTAAAGTAAATAGTATTAACACTTTAATATTCTACTACTTGGTTGTTAGTTATAAATCACTATTTATAACTATAATATGTTATTTTGACATAGCTTTCAATACTTATATTTTTAAATGCACTAAGCTTTAGATAACATAGTAGCAATCCAAAACTTAGTGTCCTATATTTTTTCTATTTTCATAGCTCTCATAGCATTTAATACTGCTATTAAAGCAACTCCTACATCACCAAATACAGCCTCCCACATAGTAGCCATTCCAAAAGCCCCTAATGTTAAAATTACTATCTTAACTACTAATGCAAATATTATATTCTCCTTAACTATAATTTTAGTTCTTTTAGCTATTTTTATTGCAGAAACTATTTTCGAAGGTTCGTCTGTCATAATAACTATATCAGCAGCCTCAATCGCTGCATCTGAACCTATTCCCCCCATAGCTATTCCTATGTCTGCTCTTGCAAGTACAGGTGCATCATTAATCCCGTCTCCAACAAATATCAATTTGCCTTTTGGTGACTTTTGTTTATCAAAAACCTCAATCTTTTCTACCTTTTGATCTGGAAGAAGCTCCGAATATATCTCCCCTAAACCTAATTTCTTTCCTACTTCTATAGCTACCGGCTTACTATCACCCGTAAGCATTATAGTTTTGGTAATTCCAACTAGCTTTAATGACTTTATAGCTTGGATTGCATCTTCCTTAATCTCATCTGAAATAACAATGTAACCTATATATTGTTTATTCATTACTACATAGATTATTGTTCCAACAGCTTCTATTTTATCGTAAGCAATATTTTGTTTTATCATCATCTTGCTGTTACCAACTATTATTTCTTTATCTTTTAATTTTACTTTAACTCCTTGTCCAAGTATCTCTTTATAATTTTTTATTTCACTTTTATTTATTGGTTTATCATATGCCTTTAAAATAGATATTGCAATGGGATGGTTAGAATAACTTTCTGCCAAAGCAGCATATTGCAATAGTTCTTTCTTGGTTATATTATTTTTAGGTTTTATATCAGTAACTTTAAATACACCTTTAGTCAAAGTTCCCGTCTTATCAAATACCACTATTTCAGCTTTAGTCAAAGCCTCAAGATAATTTCCACCTTTAACTAAAATCCCACTTCTAGAAGCTCCTCCTATTCCTCCGAAAAAGCTTAACGGTATGGATATTACCAAAGCACAAGGACAAGATACAACTAGAAATACTAATGCTCTGTATATCCACTCCGAAAAACTTGTTCCATTTAAAATGAGTGGGGGTATAGATGCTATCATTGCTGCTGATATAACTACAACTGGAGTATAATACCTTGCAAACTTTGTTATAAAATTTTCTGTTTGAGCTTTTCTATTACCTGCGCTTTCAACTAGATTTAATATTTTTGCTACAGTAGATTCTCCATAACTCTTGGTTACTTTAATGGTTAAAAGACTATTTTTGTTTACAAATCCACTTAACACTCTATCTCCAGCACTAACCTCTCTTGGCAAAGATTCTCCAGTTAAAGCTGAGGTATCCATCATTGAATATCCATCAACTATTCTACCATCTAGCGGAACTCTCTCTCCTGGCTTAACAATTATAATATCTCCTATTTTTACTTCTTCTGGAGATACTTTCTTAACATATAGACCTATTTTTAAGTTTGCAAAATCAGGTCTTATATTCATTAATTCTGAAATTGATTTTCTTGAACGATTGACTGCAATATTCTGAAAAAACTCCCCTACTTGATAAAACAGCATAACTGCTACTGCTTCTGGATACTGTCTAATAGCAAAAGCTCCTGTAGTTGCAATAGCCATTAAGAAGTTCTCGTCAAATACTTGTCCTTTGGCAATATTTTTTAATGCTCTTATAATAACTTCCCCACCTACAAATACATAGCTAATAAAATATAATATAGTACTAATTGGTTCTGAAAAATTAAATGCACATGCTATTCCAAAAATTGAAGCTCCTAACCCAAGTCTTATTAAGTCATTTTTATTTAACTCTTCAGAATCAACATGATTATGCTCATACTGGTTTTCAGCTAAAATACTCTTACTCTTTTCTTTTAACTTAACATGCGATTCAATGCTAATTATAATGTCTTTTATAGAATCTATAAGCTCTCTTTCTCTGCTTTCCGCTTCAATTTCCATATATAATGTTCTACTAACAAAATTTATAGATGCATTGCTAACACCTTTAAGTTCTCTAATTTTTTTCTCCATTTTATTGGAACAATTTGCACACCCTAATCCCTCTAATATAAATTCCTTTTTAATTTTACGTTTTTCCTTAAATATATCTCTTTCTTCTACGATGTTTATTTTACTCCCCTTTTTTTGCTTGTTACCTATTCTAACTTTATATGATTTAGTTATTCCAGCACTACTTTTTGGTAATTTCAGCTTTTTAGCTTTAGTTACCATGTAAAATCCCCCCCATGCAAAAATATCTAGGTTAATTTCTCATTTATATGTATTAATCCTTGATCAAATATTCTCTTTACATGTTCATCATCCAAAGAATAATATACTACCTTACCTTCCTTTCTAAACTTAACTAGCCTTGCTTGCTTTAATACCCTTAATTGATGAGATATTGCCGATTGAGTCATTCCTAGCAGCGCTGCCATATCACATACACACATTTCTGCTTGAAATAAAGCACATAATATTTTTATCCTAGTAGTATCTCCGAATACCTTAAATAGCTCTGCTAAATCATAGAGTGTTTCCTCTGCTGGAATGCACTCTTTAACCTTTCCTACCAATTCTTCATGTATTATTGTACAATTACAACTTTCAATAACATTTTTTGGTTCCAATATATTCACCTTCTTCACTTATTTTAAAACTAAAAAATTATATAAGCTTTACTTTACTATATGCATATATATGAATATTCGTTCACACGTTCATTGTATGATTTAAATTATTTTCAGTCAATAGCTTATATATTTATTTTAACCTAATATTTCCAAATTTTAAAATATAATTTTTTAAATTATCATTTAGTAAAAATAACAAAAAATTTAATATATAATGTACCTATTGAATTTAAAGAATTATTTGTATTAAAAAATCAGATAAACATTAAAGATACAGAT
>NZ_JAEEGC010000217.1 GCF_019207025.1 Clostridium thailandense
TTTTATTAAAATATCTTAAATAAAGTATTGACAATTAATGCAGACTGATGGCTTGCGGCAAAGCCGCTAAATAAAAAATAATTAAAGCTTTTCTGTAGCGACAGCGGAAGAAAAGCAACCTTCATTGTCCTCTGTCCTCTGTCAATTGTCCTCTGAAAAAATTTTGCGTCGCATAATTTTTATATTGTGACAGTCCATGTTGGAGGAAAAATATATGAAAATAGTTATTGAAGGAAAAGAAATAGATGTCAAAGAAGGTGTGTCAGTATTAGATGCAGCTCTTGAAGCTGGGATTTATATTCCACATTTATGTAAACATCCTGATTTGGAAGCGGTAGGTGGCTGCCGATTGTGCTCTGTGGAAGTTGAAGGAATAGAACATGCCGTACCGGCCTGTAAGACAACAGTTGAAGAAAATATGGTAATTAAAATAAATTCTGAAAAAGCAGATAAAACGAGAAAAATGGCTATGGAACTAATTCTAGCAACACACCCAGCTGATTGTACAGGATGTCCTAAATATGGTAAGTGCGAATTGCAGTCTATATATCAATATATGGGAGTTGGGCCAGAAAAATGGAGAAAGAAATCAAGAACAGTACAAAATGATGAGAGTAATCCTTTGATTCAACATTTATTTACCAGATGTATTCGCTGTGGAAGATGTATTAGAGCTTGCAGAGAACTTAGAGGTGTCAAAGTTCTAGATTACCAAAGAACAAAAAATGGCATTCAGGTAGGAATTGATGGAGGCAAGTCCTTAGAAGAAGCAGGATGTAAATTCTGTGGTGCTTGTATAGAAGTCTGTCCAACTGGTTCAATTATGGATGCTGTTGGAATGATGAAGGAAGAGGTTTCTTATAGTGACTCTGTAGTGCCTTGTAGAGCAGCATGTCCAGCTCATACAGATGTTCCGAGATATCTTCGTTATATTAAAGAAGGAGATTTTGCTAAAGCAACAGCAGTAATACGTGAGAAAGTTCCTTTTCCAGAAACCCTTGGGAGTATCTGTAATCACGTGTGTGAAGATAATTGTAAGAGAAATGAATTTGAAAATCCAATTTCCATTTGTAAATTAAAAAAAGTTGCAGCTGAGAGTCATGACGAATCATGGAAGAGTAGAGCTTTTAAATCAAAACCAACAGACAAGAAGGTAGCAGTTATAGGAGCAGGCCCTGCAGGATTAACAGCAGCTTACTTCTTAGCTAAAAAAGGTCATAGCATTACTGTATTTGAAGAAAATGGAAAGGCTGGTGGCCAATGCAGATATGGAATTCCAGCATATCGTTTGCCAGATGAAGTAATTGATAAAGAAACTGCTGATATATTAGAGGTAGGAGTAGAGCTTGTAATTAATACCAGGATAGATGCTCCAAAAGAATTATTAGATAAAGGTTTTGATGCGGTACTTGTATCAGTGGGAACTCATGAAGGCAGTAAGTTACCATTAGAAGGAAATGATTTGCAAGGTGTTTATATAAATTCTGATTTCCTAAAGAAAGTACGTCAAGGGGCACCTGTTGAACTGAAGGAAAGAGTAATGGTTTTAGGTGGTGGTAATGTTGCCTATGATTGTGCTCGAACAGCTTTGAGATTAGGAGCTAAAGAAGTCCATATAGCATGCCTTGAGGATATTAATATGATGACTGCTACAAAGGATGAAATTGAAGAAGGCAAAGAAGAAGGCATTATTTTACATGATGCTCATTCATTTTTAAAAATTGTTGGTAATGAAAAAGTAGAAGGTGTGGAATTACAAAAAGTTAGCAAGTTCTATTTTGATGAGAATAGAAAAGCAATTATTGAACTGGTAGAGGATTCTAATGAAGTAATACCAGTGGATAATGTTATTTTCGCTGTTGGACAAAGACCTAAAGGAACAGAAAAAATGGAATTAGAGTTGACTCATGGACCATACCTTAAGGTAAATGAAGCCTTAGAAACTAATATAAAAGGAATTTTTGCAGCAGGAGACGTTGTTACAGGTACAAAATCTGTAATATCAGCAATTGCTGAAGGACGTAAAAGTGCAGAGTCTATTGACAAGTATCTAGGTGGAGATGGTGATATTACTGAAAAATTAATAGATGAAGAAAAAGCAAATTCATATATTGGAAGATGTGCTGGATTCTCTAAATTAGAGAGAACTAAAATCGAATTAATAGATGCAGATAAGAGAAAATGTAGTTTTGAAGCTGTAGAAAAAACACTTTCAAAGGAAACGGCGAGTTGTGAGGCTGGTCGCTGCCTACAGTGTGATTTGAGATTAAATCTCACACAGCCTAAATTGTGGAATGAGTATTAAAGAGGGGGAAAAGAATATGAATAAATATATTATATGTAATGCGGTGCCTACATATAAGGAGGCACCAGTTTCAAAAGATATTTTAAAGAATAGTACCTCTCAGATTTTAGAGACTATCCATTCAAAGAAAGCTGAAAAAAACTATATTATCTTGGATTATAAAGAAAAAGACCTTCAATCAAAATTAGAGACAGAAGCTAAGAATTATCCTGATATGATTTTAGAAACTATACTTGTTGATGGCAGCTTCGGATTTGCGTACAGAAATTCCAGTGCAATTTTAAAGGTAATAGAAGGTGAAAAGCCAATTCCTTCATCTATGGAAGAAAATAAATCAGTGTATACAGTGGAGATGTTGTTAGATACTGATGAAAAGAATGTATATATAGATGGCAGCATAAAGAAAAAAGGAAAATATGTTTTCAAAAAGAAAATAACACCTAGAGAAATTATTGAGTCATGTGGTGTAAAAGGAACATTTAAAGGTATGTACCTAGGTTATCCTATGGCAACTTTACTCGGAGAAGCTGATTTAGATAAAGAACTTAATTTAACTACAGATTATATTTGTATTTTTGACGAATCCGATTGTATTTTAGATAAGCTAAAGAATATTGCAGAAGCTTATACAAAAGAAAGCTGTGGAAGATGTGTCTTTGGCTTTGAGGGAGTGACACAGATAAATATGATTTTATCTGACATTTCACAGAAAAAAGGAAAAACAAGTGATATTGGTCTATTGCTAGATTTGTGTGGTGAAATGAAAAATCAAGTACTTTGCGAGATTGATGGAACCCTTGCGTCTACAGTAATAAGTGCTATTAGCAATTTTAGAGAAGAAATTGAAGAGCACATTACGAAAAAGGTCTGTAAAGCTGCAGTGTGCAGTAAGTTTGTTACTTATCATATCCTTGCAGATAAGTGCATTGGATGTACTGAGTGTGCAGATGTATGTGAGGATGATGCAATCTTAGGAAAGAAAAAATTTATACATGTAATTGATCAAGAGGAATGTACTCAATGTGGAAAATGTGTGGAAGCTTGTGAGGAAGAAGCTATTGTAAAGGCAGGACCTATAAAACCTAGATGTCCACAAAAGCCTATACCATGTAAGCGTTAGATATTAGATAGATTGAATAAAAAGATAATAAAAAGGAGATATAAACATGAGTTTTAAAGTAATGGGAGTTACATCAGGAAGAAAGGATTCAAATTCAGATATTTTACTAAAAGAGGCACTTTTATCCTGTCAAGAACAAGGTGCAGAAGTGATAATGATAAATCTTAGAGATTATAATATTTTAGATTGTACAGGATGTACAGCTTGTACGCACGGTATGTCTCAAGGAAAATATGTTGGTTGTACCTTAGATGATAAAGATGATAAAAAAGCAATTATGGATGTTATGTTAAATCAGGATGCAGTTATTTTTGCAGCACCTACTTATGACTTAATGCCTACTGCAACATTCTTAAAGTTCATGCATAGAAATCTAAGTTATGAATCTGCTTTCTTAGAATCAATTGGTGCCATTGAACACAGAGATAGAGTAGGTGCTTTAATTGCAGTGGGAGGTTCCACTCGTTCATGGCAGTCTATGGCTCTAGAATGTATGCAGGCAACTTGTTTTACAAATGATTTTAAAATCGTTGATATGCTTTTGGCTACTCGTGTACCAGCAGCTAAACAATGTTTGTTACATGATGATATGATTAAACGTGCCCACGAAATTGGCAGCAATGTTATGAAGTCATTGAACACAAAAGTAGAAGAAAGAAAATGGTTAGGTGATGAAAACATGGGATGGTGCCCTAACTGTCACTCTAATGCTTTAATTTTAGGTGAAGTTCAATGGGATGGATTACATTTCCCAATAGAATGTCAAGTTTGTGGAGCTGGTGGAGATTTAGAAAAAACAGAAGATGGAAAATGGGAATTTGTTATTGCTGAAAATGGCTTATGCCGTGACCGTACTACTGTTGAAGGCAGAGAACATCATTTAAAAGAAATTATGCATACACAAGGTGGTTTTTATACACCAGAGAATTTAGCAACTGTTAAAGAAAAGTTTGTTAAATATAAGGATATAAGCTTTCCAACTATTGAAATTGATAGGGAATAAGATTAAAAATATCATGATTAGTGTACTATAAACAAAAATTAATATTTAAATATATAAAAGCTAGTAAATATAAGGTTTACTAGCTTTTATCGCTAATTAAATCGCTTTTAAATGTATTAAAAATCCCCTTTGTCATGTTTTGTATCATAATTTCTGAAAGATGTTCAGCAGATATAGAGTTCTTTAATTCAAACCACCATCGCATGGAGGCCATCATAGTAGCTAGAAATAATTTAGAATAAAGTTTGGAGTAGTCTTGGCTTTTTACATTTATGCCAGCGTTATTTTCAATCTTATCAAATATTTTATTTTCACCAATTCTCAGCATTTCATCAAAGACATTTCTATTAATATCTGCATTCCATAATATAACATAAACTCTCTTTTGAGAAAGAAAAAAAGCTATAGTTTTTTCGATTTGATGGCGATGGGTAATAAGATCAGAACAAGGCAAATCTATAAATTCTGCATCTAAATTTTCATGAAAGTCTTTTAAAACATTATCTATAAATTTATTAAGAAGATCATATTTGTCCATATAGTATTTATAAAATGTAGAACGATTAATTCTAGCTTTTTCTGTAATATCTTTAACTGTTAATTGCTTGAACTCTTTTTTTTCAAGACAATCCAAGAAACTTTCAGAAATAATATCGATTGTTTTTACAATTCTTAAGTCTTGTTTGTTCATAAAAATTCCTTCCTTAACATTATGATAACCAGGCCGACAATTTACTCTAATATGTTGCTTGAATAACAGTTGAAGAGCAGGTGTTGCTTAAGCAACATATGAAGCAAGGTTAATGATTGATGGTCATTTTTTGCTTTGTTATTATTATATCATTGAAAAATAAATGAAGAAAGAATATTAATAATTTATGCTTATTGGAGATTTACTAAGTATTTATGTCAAGGAATGCGATAGGTTTTTAATAGCATAAAAGCGAAAGGATGAATCAAAATGAACAAACAATTTTCAAATTTATTCTCACCAATTAAGGTACGTAATTATACTTATAAAAATCGTATTATAAATGCACCTACCTTATTTGCTGAGTAACATCCCCCTTATATTGTACATGAAGACATTAGAATATAACAAAATTTTAGGTTATATATATTTAAGATAGTATCATTGGAATGGCGTTAAGCAGAAGAGATCGAATCTAAGATATTAAGCACACTTGCCAAAAGAAACAAAGGGGGGGAGTCTAAAACTAGAAGTAAACATTTTGTGTTTACGAAAATCTGTTGCTCCAAGTGCAAGATATATATGTTCAGTCTCATCGGCTATATGGCGCATCATAGTTGCTGCAAAACTTTCATTAGTCCTAATAGAGAATTTTCACTGAAGTTGATTGAAACTGTTACCTGTATGTTTTTGAAGAATACTTGAAAATCATCTGATTTACTGAGATTTGACTTTGGCTCAATTTTATCTAAAATGATTGAAGTGACTTCAGCGAATACCATTTCTTTATCCGACTTTTACATTTTGCTTATTTTATGATTCCAATAATGATACTTATTTTTACTGATTTCATTCTTTTTACACCATTCTGAAACCGACATTCCACTTTTAATTCTTTCCCTAATTCTCTGCTCCCAGAGAAGCAGAGTTTCAGTAGTAGTTCTCAAAATGAAACCTCCTATTTATTTGTGATTTCTGGAATTGGAGGTTTTGCAGGAATTGAGCCTATAGCAATTAAAACAACATCAGGATTCTTTTCTTTAATTAATTCAGGATTTGTTAAGATAGTTTTTTTATAATGCCAAATAAACTTTTGAATATACAAATCATTAGAGATATATCTTAAATAGGAAAATAAGCTTCCTAATGCAAATGAGCCAATCTTAAATAACACCTTATAAGCGTTATTTTTGGACTTAATTCAAAATGACTTTGTTGATTTTAAAAATGTTAAAATGGAATTTGTCGTTTCTGTTTTGTAATTTAACTTTATAATTGTATTGCTATATAATTTTATATATAGAGAGAAAATTGAATTTTACATAATACAATATTAATTATGGAATATTTCTCATAATCTGAACCGACAAAATAAATTATTGGAGGAATTATAAAATGATTGACAAAGAGAAATTGGAAGAATTTTTTAATCAATACGGATTTACTGACTTCAAATGGGTAAATACAAATGATATCATTGTAGCACAGTGGGTTCGTTTTCGTTGTGTGTTTGGATGTCCATCATATGGCAAAAGATGTACGTGCCCCCCTAACGTTCCAAACATAGAAGAATGTAAAAAAATGATATCTGAGTATAAAGATATAGTGGTATTTCACCTTGAAAAGCAATTAGAAAAACCAGAAGATATTAAAGCTTGGAGTAGAGATACAATTTTAAAGCTTCTTAACCTTGAAAAAGAAATATTCCTTTCAGGATATTATAAAACATTTTTAATATCATTTGATTCCTGTAAAATATGTGAAAGCTGTATTGGAAATCGAATAGAATGCAGAAATCCTAAAATGGTACGTCCTGGTGCTGATGCTTTTGGAATAGATGTTTATTCCACTGTCAGAAATATAGGATACCCAATCCATGTATTAAAAGAATATGGTGAAGCTATGAATAGGTATGCTTTTTTACTCATTGAGTAAGTATAATAATGATGAAATAGAACTTCTAAGGATTTTAAAACATAAGGAGTTCTATTTTTTTATTTTGAAGCTAGAATTAATAGATTTCATAAAATGATAAAATAGAGTCAATAATTATTTTGATCTTGGTATTTTAATAAAAGTGTTTCAATAAATTCTTTGCTTCCAGGAGTACAATTGGTTATTTTCCTTAATGCACCTATACTAAAGATTGCATTAGAATCATTTAGATCTATAAATTTAGCAGAATGAGCTCTACATTTTATATGTTTTGGCATAACTGTTACACCAATTCCAGATTCTACCATGATAAGAGCCGTATCAATATCAGAAAATTCATATATTTCATTTGCAGATCGATTGGAATTCTTAACAAAATTTCTGAGGCATTTTGAATAATCAGTAAAGGCAGTGGCATTAGGAAATAATAGTGGATATTCTAATAATTCTGAAAAATCTACTTTTGATTTTTCAGATAGAAGATTAGATTTTGAAACAACGGCTGCGAGTATATCAGGTTTAATTTCTTCAAAGTACCACTCAGGGGGAAATACGGTATTGCTAAAACTGAGTGTTAATGCGATGTCCATGGCATCGTCTTTAATAGCGTGCTCTATTTCTCCAGGGTTTTTACTTGATATTAATGACAAGGTAATATTGGGATATTTTGCTTTAAAGTCTTCTATGCCAGATACCAATTCATGACGTATTGCATTATCCAGATAACCTACACGCAACGTACCTTCCATATTTTTTCTTGAACAAAGTATCTTGTTAGTAACTTCATCATATATAGTAACAATTTTTTTTGCTTTTTCATAGAACTGCTCTCCGCAAGTTGTTAATCGGACAAATTGTTTTGTTCTGATAAATAGCTGAACTCCTAATTCTTGTTCCATTTTTGTTATATGTTTAGATAAGGTAGGTTGAGAAATAAATAAGCGTTCAGCTGTTTGACGGTAATTTAATGTATATCCTAAATCAATAAACTCACGTATATGTTGAGTTTCCATGGTGAAACCTCCTTTAAAAACGTTTTCATAATTTAACTAATTTGACTCTACTAATGTAATTATACTTTAAATTATATATAAAGAATAGAAAATATTCCAATAGGTAATAATTAAATTCTGTTTTGGAATTGCCAAAATGGAATTTACAAATTCTGTTTTACAATTTAACTTTGTGATTATATTGTCATATAATTTAATCAAGCAAGGGAGTGTGTGACATAAGTTTTACATAAAAAATTATGTTAAAAAGTTTTAAATAGCTTGAGAGTATAAATCTTAAAATGTAAATGTTTAAATATTGCCATAACACTTCAATTGCAAGTAAGGAAAAGCTGCAAGATAACGTGATAACATGCTGTATTAAAAATATTTTCTAAAGAATTTGGAGGTGCCAAATGAAAATGACCAATAAAAAGTCAATAGTTGCAGTTGCAAAAGAGAATGAAATCCAAGACAGTGTTACAAAAGTATTTGATTTACTTGGTGGGGTAAATAATATGCTTGAACCTAATGCTACAGTAGTAATTAAACCAAATGCAGGACATGCTAATCCGCCTGAATCATCGGTGTGTACAAATCCAGAAGTTTTAAGAGCTGTTATCCGTGAAGTAAAGAAAGCAAATCCTAAAAGAATAATTGTTGCAGAAGCAGCAGCTATAGGCTGTGATACTATAGAATGCTTCAAAGTATCTGGCATAGAACAGGTTGCTGTTGACGAAGGTGTTGAACTTATAGATATAAAAAGGGATAAGGATCTTATAACTGTACCTGTAAGAAACTATAAGTCGAATATTAAGTCAGTAAAATTACCAAGATTTTTATTAGAAGCTGAACATATCATCAATCTTCCAATATTAAAAGCGCATGCAAGTATGGTATTTAGCGGTGCATTAAAGAATATTAAAGGAACTGTTCAGGATAAGGTTCATCTAGATATGCACAGGCAAAACCTTGCAATGGCAATGATGGATGTATGGTATGCAGTAAGAGCAGATATTAATATTGTTGATATTATTAATCCAGCAGGTGGATATGGACCACACACACCAGTCCCATTGCATGTAGGATGCATTCTTGGGAGTTATGATCCAGTTGCTGCAGACCTTATATCTTGCGATATAGTTGGAATAGACACAAATAAAGTTGATTATTTTAAAGTCGCTGCTGAAGCTGGTTTTGGAACAATTGACAGAGAAAATATTGAAGTTATAGGAAAATCAGTTGAAGAAGTTTATACCAAGATGTGGATTCCATATATCGGTGGAATGAATAGATGGCCTGAATACAACATTCTTGCTGAAAACGCTTGTTCAAGCTGTCAAGCATTGCTTTCTCTTAACATGGAAGAGTTAAAAGCTATAGATGAATATGAAAAGAATTCAGGAATGACTGTTGTAATCGGAAGAAAAGATTCAATTCCAGAGGATATCCCAAAAGAAAAATTAGTTTTACATGGAAATTGTACAAGAAAATGGAAAGATAGAGGTATGTTCATAGAAGGATGTCCTCCTGCAGAACCATGTCTCTATATGACAATAAGTGATGGAAAAGTTGTAGATGGAAAAAATGGTCAGCTTGGAGAATATTGTAGGCCAAGAATGGCTAAAGACGCCCCTGTATGGCAAGAGTATGTAAATAAAAAAGCAGAAGAATTTTATAAAGAACATGGGAATAAATAAATATGTATGAGTATGTAGAGTACACAGAGAAATTAAAATCTCTTTTAGAAGACATTTTTAATGAAGAATTTATGCAGGACAATACTCGATTCAGTGGGTTTGAAAGTTTTAAGTATTCAAGTGCAGTATTTATAAATTGGGATGCTGATCAACTTATATACAATAAAGAAGTGTTTGATAATTTTGTTAAAGAAAGCACCAACTTTTCTTCATGGGAGGAAATGGTGCAAGCTGGTACTTCTAAATATTTTAATATAAAGAAACAGGGAGGAATTTAAAAATGGGAAAACAAGTATTAATCGGACGTACCAGATAGAATTTATAAATATGGTGTTGTTTAATTAAGGACAAACTGATATAGATGCAAAAGAAACATTTGAAAAAATAAATAGGGCTCCCATTAAAGGGAGTCTTTAATGTATGGAAATAAAAAGATAAAATAAGAATATCTGTAAAGGGATAGACGTTATAGAATTTTGATGAATTGTAACATTAAGTACAAAAATATAAAAAGGATGTGGTTCAAATTATGGAAAATACCAAAAAAATTAGTACATTCTCATTGTTTTGTGTATTAATAATTGCTGCAGTTTATAACTTTGAAAGTGCTGCTATCAATCCGGCTCTTGCAACAATAATCTCAGCATTTCCAAATGAAAATATTACGAAGGTTACATTTATATCCACAGTTCCATTTATTACATCAATGATTTTTAGCGTTGTTTCAGGTAAACTTACGGAAAAGTTAGATAAGAAAAAAATAGCAATATTTGCACTTGCACTATACGCTATAACTGGTATGATGCCAGCATTTTTATCAAATATAAATATAATATTGCTAATGAGATTGTTAACTGGTGTAGGAGTAGGTCTTTGTCTTCCAATTCCAGCGATGATTATAGCTGAATACTTTGTTGGTCCTAAAAGAGAAAAAGTTATGGGCTACATGAATGCAGTATTTAATGTTGCAAATGGTTTGATCAGTATAGGTGTAGGTCTGCTATTGGGCTTTGGGTGGAAAGTATCTTTTTATTCTTTTGCAGCCATTTTTGTAATAATGCTCTTAGTTGTAATTGGTTGCCCAAGCTCAACTCCGAATACAGAACTTGGTACAAGAGGAAAAACACAAATAAATATGCCTATCCCTATGTATGCTTATAAGATGTTTGGATGTATGACATTCCTCTGGATATGTTTTGGATGGATGATATTAACTTTAGCAACTTTCAATGCTGAAAGAGGGATTGTTCCTATGACCATTATCGGTATTATGTGTGCTCTTCCTGGGACCTTGAATGCTGTTGCTGCATTGGTTTATCCTTACATATGTAAATATAAGTATGCATTTATTACATTCTCACTTGCTGTTTTAGCAACAGGTTTTGTATTCATGGCTAATGCTCATTCATCAACATTCTTGGTTTTGGGATGTGTTTTTATAGGATTTGGCCATGGTTTGCTTATACCTTATATTACAACATGCACAGCAACGAATGTTCCTCTAGAAACAAGGGACAGATCTCTTGGTCTCGTGCAGTCTGGAATTCACGTTGGCTTACTATTAGCAACATTTTTAGTTACCTGGGTGCTTAATATGGCAGTTGGAGAACCTTATTACTTTACTTATAATGTAGCAGTGATCATTATTTTTGCATTAGCGGCAGCATTCCTTATTGCTGCAATCGTAACAAAAGGAAAAGCGACAAAAGTTGAAATTACTAATGGTGAGTAGATCATAGTTTTTAAATGCTCATGTGTAAAGAACTTAGATACACCAAAGATCAAACGTTAGTGGAAAATTTTAGATGTATAAAAAAATAGTAAAAATTAGGAGGAAACAAAAAAATGGGAAAAAAAGTA
>NZ_JAEEGC010000218.1 GCF_019207025.1 Clostridium thailandense
CTAAGTGCGACAGCCCCATAAACAAATAATAAGAGGTGAAGAACAATTGATAATTGAGAAAAGTAATATGGCCAAAAATTTTATCATAATAACTATTTGCATACCTTTTTTGACTATTTTATTTTTAAGTATTCCTTTGCTAATGTCAACTTTACATTTTTCATTACCTCAAGTTCGATTCAAGTTTTTAACAGAAAATAGTATATTACAGGAATTTTCAATAATTTTCCTAAGTATAATCTTAGAGGCATTTCCCTTTATAATGGTTGGAACAATATTATCATCTATAATTCAGATATTTATTACGGAAGAAGCTTTATCTAGGATAATACCTAGAAATAGATTTTTAGGACTGCTCTGTGCCTCTTTAATAGGTCTTATAGTTCCCATATGTGATTGTGGACATGCTCACCATAATTCAAATAAAAAATATGATATAAAATCAACAATCATAGATATAATAAAGCATACAAATATTAAATTGCATGATGTTGGAAGATATCTAATTATTGGATCATTTCTATCAGCGATAATGCAAACATTTATATCACGAAGATATATCTTGCTAGAGAGTAGCAAATTTTATAAGCTCTTCACACAAAATTAACCTCACATATTCTGATAAATTCATTTATTATTTTACTTTTCCATTTATTCTTATGAATAATCAACTGTAGAAACAGCTTTTCCTCATTTTCCTTATCCTTCAAATGCAGTTGCTTTATCCTTTTGTTTTCACTTGCTACTAGCTCCGGCAGATATGTTATCCCCAGCCCATTTGCTACGATTTTCATAATCGCCTCTGTTGAGGCGCTCTCCATTAATATATCCGGTTCAAATCCATTTCTTTCAGAAAACGCTTCTACTTTTTTTCGATATTGACAATTTGGTTCTGTCAAAATGAATTTCTGTTTCTTTAAACTCTCCAAGCATATTCCTGAAGACCCTATTTCTGCATCTGCTGCTATATAAAAACCAAGTTTTACCGTCTTTTCTAGTAACAAATTCAGTTCATCCGGCGGTTTATTAAAATCCAATACAAATGCAATATCAGCCTGCCCGCTTGCAAGATAATACTTCAATTCATCAGCAACTCCTGACACTATTTTAATATTAACTTTAGGATACTCTTGGATAAACTGATTTAAAATATTCGGCAGAATTGTCATACATACAGAATCTACTGCTGCAATTCTTAATGAACCTGATGTTTCCTTTTCCTCATTCATAGTATCAAAAAATCTTTCTGTAATTCTAAAAATTTCATTACTGTACTCTAACAATTTTTCTCCGGCATATGTAATATGAATTGTATTTCCATAACGTTCAAATAACTTTACTCCAAGTTCATTTTCTAATAGCTTAATCTGTGTAGTAACTGTTGATTGTGCATATCCAAGCTGCTCCGCAGCTTTTGTAATACTATTCAATTCACATACTCTTTTAAACGTATAAAGATTTCTATTTTCCATAGCACACCTCATCAATATTTTTGATGTCTTGTTTTAAATATATCAATTTTACAAATATCAATTAACATGATAACATCTAATTCATAAAACAACAATATGAAGGGTGCTTTAATACGAAAAAAATATTAATTTGTACATATGAACCTTAGAAACCTTTCATTTAATTTAATTAAACTAGGAGGTATATCTTATGATAATTTTAGACAAACCTTATGTTTCAACATTTTTACTGGAAACCGCACGTGATATGGGTATTCCTGTATTAGACCACTCCACTGTCAAAGAATTGACACCTTTGGAAGGTTTAAAAACTGTAAATGAAAATGAGTTTATGAATATAGCTAAAACAAAATCACCCCTATTACTTTATTGTAATTCTGAGAATTCTTTTCAATGGATAAATAAAAATTTTAAATACACTAAAATTCCTAGCTCAATTGAGATCTTCAAGAATAAAGTTACATTTCGTAAATTAGTTAAAAAGATTTATCCTAATTTTTTATTCAAAGAAGTTTCATACGAACAACTATCAAAATTTGATGCCATTAAAATTAAAAAACCGTTTATTATCAAGCCTGCAATTGGATTTTTTAGCATGGGAGTGCATAAGTTAAACGAAGATAATGAATGGGAATCTATTGTAGACCTAATTCAAGATGAAATGAATAAAGTCAAAGGATTGTATCCTACTGAAGTTATGAATTCTTCAAAGTTTATTATTGAAGAATATATTGAAGGTTCAGAATATGCTATTGATGCTTATTATGATAGCAATGGAGACCCTGTAATTCTTAACATATTAG
This sequence comes from Clostridium thailandense, assembly GCF_019207025.1. GTDB lineage: Bacteria > Bacillota > Clostridia > Clostridiales > Clostridiaceae > Clostridium_AM > Clostridium_AM thailandense. Next base: position 2,276 of record NZ_JAEEGC010000218.1, read on the forward strand.
AACACCCTTTTTCATCAAATGGAGATGTTAGTGACAGAATATATTTCACATCAAAAAAAATTATAAAGAAGTATTTAGTTGAATTTAGTAATGTACTGATATCAATAGGAAAAGTAACTGGAATATCTAATTTTCCAGTACATATGGAAGTTAGAGTTGATAAAATCGGAAATATAATACCTATAGAGGTAAATCCTATGAGATTTTCAGGGTGGTGCACAACGGATATTGCATATCATGCATATGGAATAAATGTATATGAGAATTATTTTTGTCAGAAAAAACCTGACTGGAACCAAATATTGAATACCGATGATAATAAACTTTATTGTATTGTTATTGGGAATATTCCAGACGACATTAATTTTAAAGAGATTAAAGAAATAAATTATGATGCGTATTTATCAAATTTCAGTGACATATTGGAGTTTAGAAAAATTGACTATAAGCAATATCCTGTATTTGCATTTTCATTCATCAGTGCTCTGTGCAATTCAAATGAAGTTGATAAAATCTTGAACTTAGACTTAAGGCAGTACATTTACTAATGTGCTATCAAATTGATATTTCATAACCTTCAAATACTTTTTATTAACAAGAGTGTAAATAAATGCTCTTGTTTCATTTTTTGTAATTTTATGGTACAATTCAAAATTATAGAGTACTATGAAAATTTTTTGTATAATGGGTGGTTATTTTGGTTAAAGAAAAAAATAAAATTAGTTTTTATCATAAAATCAATATAGAAATTGTACAAGGAAAGAGCTATCACAATTTTCCTAAACATAGTCATAATTCCTTTTGTATTGGTATAGTTATGGATGGTAAAATACGATTGAATTTCAAAGGACAAGAATATCTTCTGGAGAAAAATAATGCATATTTTATTCCGCCATTTGTTGAGCATAAAATTGATACCATTAATAAAATGCAATATGAATATATAGTAATTTGTTTGAATAATGATTTGGTGGTACAGTATAATAATATTTTATTACATAATTATGTTCACAACGATAAAAAAGTAGGTTTGAGAATTCTAGATATACTTAAAAGATTTGATTCTACTGATAATTACCTACAGTTAGAAAATGATATAAAACATTTTTTGAGAGAAAACATGCAAAAATTTAGTAGCTTTGCAAAACCAATTGCTAGCACAGAAGTTCTATTAGCTGTAAATTTTATAAAAGAACATTTAGAAGAATCCTTTGACTTAAATAAAATATCTGACTATACACATATATCAAAATATCATCTACTAAGGATATTTGAAAAACAGATGGGAGTTGCTCCTTACCATTTTTACATACAAGAAAAGGTTAAAAAAATAAGACAGGAGTTATTAAAAAATCAAACTCCTGCTAACTTAGCTTATAATTTAAATTTTTCAGACCAAAGTCATCTCTGTAATACTTTTAAGAAATATATTGGTCTAACTCCTATAGAATTTAAAAAAAGCTATAAAGAAGATACTAATTAAAGTAAAGCTGGTGTAAATTTCGCAAGAATATATATTCCATTTGCACCTGCCTCTACTTTATGTGGAGTGTTTGCAGGAATTACCCCAACACTTCCTACCTTATAATTAACTTTATTTTCTCCAATACATGAAGTCCCATCACCAGATATAACTTCATGTATTTCAAAACTACTTTCATGGACATGGATGTCCAGTGTACAGAATGGTTCAACTTTAACTAAATGACAGCTAATTTGATTGTTTGTTAACTTCCCTGTTACCAAATGTTTTAGTGAAACCCCATTAAATTTTGGGTGCTTACTAAAGTCAATTTCTTGAGCATTTATACTGCTAGAAATTGTGTTAATTGTTCCTTTGTCAAAATAGTTTTCAATATTCATATTCATTACCTCCAATCATTTTATACTTATAATATACCAAATAATAACTTTGATATATTGTAAAAAATTGCTGTATTCAACTAAATGACTATAGTCCCGAGCAACATATAATTCACATTTTTTGTATTTAATCTAATAATATTTCTTAAAATTCATTAACTAGTTCTTTATATAAATTTTCAAAAACACTATTTTTTCTCCATATAAAATAGAAATTATGATTTTTCTGTAAATCATCAATTTTTATTTTCCTCAAAATTCCATTTTCCAATTCATCTTTTACTGCAGCTTCATATAAGGTTGTAATTCCATTATCATTTTTAACTAGATGTTTTATTGCATTAATATTTCCAATTTCTATAACTTTACTAAAATCATTTACAGTAAGGTTTTGTCTTTCTAAGTTTTTTTCAAAAATATCTCTTGTACCAGATCCTTTTTCTCTTATAATCAATGTTTCTTCAAGCAAATCTTCTAAAATATGTGGGTGCTTTTTTAATGTATAGTTTTTTCCTGCAACACAAATATAATTTTCCTTTGAATATACAACATAGTCATATTCACTTTTTATAAAATATCCCTCTACTAATGCAAAATCAATTTCACCATGATCTAATTTATAAAGAAGTTCTTTAGTATTTTCTACAATCATAGTAATTTTCATGTTTTTATTTTTACTTAAATAATTATGAAGTTTCGATGGTAGTATAAATTCTCCAATTGTAAGGGTTGCACCAAATTTAAGACTTTTAATCCCTAATTTTTCTTGAGCAATCTTTTCCTTTAGATATTCTTCATCATGTTTCATTGTAATACAGCTTTGATAAAACATTTTCCCTGATTCTGTGAGGCCTATTTTTTTTCCTTCATACTCAAAGAATTTTGTATCATAAAGCTTTTCTAAATATTTAATATGTTGTGATACTGCAGGTTGTGTAATGCAAAGTACCTCTGCTGCTTTAGTAAAATTCATATATTCGCATACAGTCAAAAATGTATGTATTCTAAAATCAAGCATAAATGTCACCTCTTTAAATTAATCATAACATATATTTATCATTATATAAAAATAAATAATTTTATCTTATTGTTCTTATATGTTAGGATATTTTCAGGATAAAAATTAAGAAAAGAGGAATTAATATGAGTTTTATTAAAAGAAATTATCATGGTTTATTACTTTGTCTTTTAACGGGCAGTGTTGCTTGGTTACTTGGAAAACAGTTTTCAATTATAGGAGGGCCAGTATTTGGTATTTTACTTGGTCTAATAATCGCACTTTTTCCACGTAAAGATTGTTTCGAAAGTGGAATTAAATTTACATCAAAAAAAATACTTCAATATGCTATTGTTCTACTGGGATTTGGAATGAACCTTTTTCAAATATTTAAGGTAGGTAGCCAATCCTTATTGATTATAGTTTCAACAATTTCAACTTCCCTAATTGTTTCATATGCAATAAGCAAATTGATGAAACTTCCTTCAAATGTATCTATCTTAGTTGGTGTAGGCTCTTCTATATGTGGTGGATCTGCGATTGCGGCTACTGCACCAGTTATTGATGCTGCTGATGAAGATATTGCAAAATCAATCTCTGTTATCTTCCTATTCAATGTAATTGCTGCGTTTTTATTCCCAATACTAGGCAACTTGTTAGGTCTCAATAACATAGGCTTTGGAATGTTTGCTGGAACTGCTATAAATGATACCTCTTCAGTAGTTGCTGCTGGACAAACTTGGGCTAGTGCTCATGGAAATGATTTAGCTCTAAATTATGCTACTATAGTTAAACTTACACGAACTCTTGCTATAATTCCAATTACATTGATATTAGCTTTATATCGTTCTAAAAACAATTCGAATACTACAGTTAAATTGTCAAAAATATTTCCATGGTTTATTTTATTTTTCTTGTTAGCAGCCATCATTAGTACACTATTTAGCATAAACCCTAATATAATAAAAACTTTAACTGAAGCCGGTAAATTCTTTATTATAATGGCTATGACTGCAATTGGTTTAAACACTAATATTATAAAGCTAATAAAAACAGGTGGAAAGCCAATTATTATGGGTCTCTGTTGTTGGATAAGTATTGCATTTGTTAGTCTTCTTATGCAGCACTTATTACACATTTGGTAATATAAAACTGATATTTCTATATTATAAGAGCATATACTTTCCAATAAAAATCCACGACAACACTAATCTAATGTTTGTCGTGGATATACTTATATAGGGTTGCACGGCCGAAAATTAACTTACACTCCGGCATATGTTTCCAAGCTTCAGCACGATAAAAACTTTCTGTCAATCTAAAGCTCAGTATTTTGAAAATCTAAGAATCTTTGATAAACTCGTACCTCAAACATATCAAAGACTCTAAGATTTTCTAAAATACTGAGCTAAGGTTGACTAAAAAGTTTTTATATGTGCTTTCAGCTTTGGAAACACATCCCTGCGTATAAATCAACTTTCTGTTTTGGGTATCTATATAGATAGCCACGGCCCACACCCAAGTTATGGGAATAAGCTGCAAAGTTTTGTTAGAACTATTTGAAT
>NZ_JAEEGC010000219.1 GCF_019207025.1 Clostridium thailandense
TCCACATGCAAGTTCACTTAAAAATATTGGATCTGTATTTCCAGAGATAATGGATTTTAAAATATTGATACTACTTTTGCCATTTATATCTGAAATAACACTTCCGAGCTTAATATTTGCACCTTCTAATACAGCTTGAATACGATTAAGCTCTCTTGCACGTTCTTCAATAAGCTCCTGACGATAACGAGTAATTTCACGTAATTCTCTTTGATCTCGATTTGGGATGTAACTTGCCTTTACTAGACCATGTCGTACTAGATCAGCAATCCATTCGGCATCTTTATTGTACCACTGCTAGGATATTCATTGTCATTTAGTTTTCATTGATTGTGGTGAAAGCCACTATCATGATTGTCTGTTGCCAAAATGTAAATAAATATTTTGGCAACAGCATTTATAGTAAACCTAACTAAATTCAGACTCCTAAAGACCCCAATAATTTTCCAATATTATTAACTTGAAAAATTGTATCTTCCTGCTCTTCAAAACTAGGTGGAAGATGTTTCTTTTCAATTTTATCCAAAGGGCCATATTTTTTAACCACGTTTCCTGCATTACAGTTCTGACCAAATCCACATGTGTAACATTGGGAATATCCATGAGCGGATACATCACCAACTACTGACATCTTATTAACCATCATAGATTTTTTTATAATCATATTGACTAAATTAGTTCCTTCCTCACTATAACTAGCACTAACCGCTACACCAATCTTGCCAGATAGACTAAAAGCTTCTCTGTGTCGAAAGCAAAAAGTTCTTTCCAAGCATGCATGACCAAGGGCATTTATAGTCTCTCCATAATTAGGAGCACCAAAAACAATTGCATCTGCCATTAACATTTTTTCTGCTATCTCATTCCAATCATCTTTAACTTTGCACTGATTATCTGCGGCGCAAAGTGTACATCCAATACAACCATTAATTCTCTTGCCTGACAATGAGATGTATTCATACTCTGAATTACTTGCTTCCAATATAGCTTTCACTGTCTTGCTGATAATTCCATCTTTTCTGCCACTTGCACTGATTCCTAAAATCATATTATCCATCCCCTTAATATATTTAGTGTATGTTATTATACTAAGCGCTCCCCTTATGTGGCTGTAATCTAGCTTATGGTAATAACATTATCTGTTACTTGTATTAAATAATATTCTATATTAAATTAAAAATTCCTTTTCTAAAATTTATCTTTTGAAAAAAATCATTACAGTTTTCTAAAACTATTAAATTAAAGTTTGAACTTTCAAGGTATTGGGATGGAAGGGGAGTGTCAGAAATACATAGTAAGTTAATTGGATCACTGTAAATATCGGTTTGAGGTAAAAGTGAAGCTTTAGACATATATAATATGGATGATTCAAATAAAGTCTGATTTTTACTAATTTGTTTAATAGCTTTAATATATATAGGTTCCTGTCTAGTTATATATGTTTGTGGTTTATGATGTTCTAACTTCTCTATAAGCATACTTAAACTAATATTCACACTAATCACCTTACATCGATCATATTTTTATAATAAAATTAGATATTCTATTTATATAAACAGATTTTAATTAATATTAATTGTACTTTATAATCAAGAGACATGTATGTATTAATATTAAGCATGCAGTTGGACAATAAGTACAAGTATTTATATAGAACATTCTGACTTTTTGTAGAATGACGCATGTAAATAATAATGTTAGTATTTATATATAGTAATAAATATAAAAGCCTAATGGCTAAAAAATTAGACGTTTAAACATAAGCTCTATAAACTGGAATTTGATAAATTTTAAAAAACATGGTATATTTAACTAAAAGGATTAAGTAGTTCGGGTGAACACCTACCGCAGACAAAGGTTTTTTGTTTGCGGTTTTTTGTTTTTAGGAGGTATATATGATTAATTTATTTTGGCCTATTATCATTGTTGTAGCAGCGAATACTCTCTATAATATCAGTGCGAAATTAACGCCTAATGAAGTACATCCTTTAGCATCACTTTCAATAACCTATTTTACTGCTACTTTATTGTCTGTACTATTATTTTTTATTACAAGTGAGAACAAAAATGTAATCACTGAAATTCAAAAAGCAAATTGGACCGCTGTAGCTTTAGGATTTTCAATCGTTGCACTTGAATTCGGGTATATTTACATTTACAGAGTTGGTTGGAATGTTAGCACAGGTTCACTTGTAGCAAATATCAGTCTAGCCTGTGTTTTATTGATTGTTGGTGTCTTTGTATATAAAGAACATATTTCATTACATCAGATTTTTGGAATGCTTTTATGTACTATTGGTCTATTGCTAGTAACTAAATAGTTCAAAAATCATAAATAAAAAATAAGTTCATTTTATCCACTACCTCTCCATAAGTTGGAGAGCAGTGAATAAAGTGAACTTGCCTTAAAAGATTCTATTAAGCTCTATACACGTCA
>NZ_JAEEGC010000022.1 GCF_019207025.1 Clostridium thailandense
ATATGTTTAATGTTTTGTATTGCGGGAGTGGCTCAGTGGTAGAGCGTCACCTTGCCAAGGTGAACGTCGCGGGTTCGAATCCCGTCTTCCGCTCCAATTTGTGCGGGTGTAACTCAATGGTAGAGTGCTAGCCTTCCAAGCTAGTTACGAGGGTTCGATTCCCTTCACCCGCTCCATTTTTTATTATATAAGTTTATATAGGCAGTACTGATATCCTGTGAGCGCCCATAGCTCAGATGGATAGAGTGATGGACTTCGAATCCAGAGGCCGCAGGTTCAACTCCTGCTGGGCGCGCCAATGCTTACTTGATAATGATGATATTAAAAGATTTTAAAATTTAATTCTATATAGGTAGTCTTTAGTATAAGCTAAAGGCTTTTTATTTTATAAGATTGATTTAATCTAGAAGTAGTACATAAGATAAATATCAGATTGATTTTTAGGTAAAATTAGTCTATTCTAGAGTTAAAGAAGTTTTAAATAATAAAATTGAATAATATTTACACTCGTATATGATTAGTAATAAGGTCTAACCGTTTCTACCGAGCAACCGTAAAATGCTTGACTATGGGTGTTTATATTTGTGATTTAGTCATATCTGAATAATCTGCAGTATCAGGTATGGTATTTTTACTCATAATTATTGAGTAAATAAAAAATCAAGATATAAGCTCCCTAAAATTTAGGGAGCTTTTATTTTAAGCAGATATGCAAAATCTATAATTTGGTTATAGTCGCTTACTCATCTGACGAAAGGAAGAGGAGTTTCATTTAAGCAGATATCCCAAATCTGTGATTTGGTGATAGTCGCTTACTCATCTGACAAAAGGAAGAGGAGTTTCATTTAAAAATTGGTTTAAAGAAAGGAAGTAACTATGGAGCTACTAAAAAATAGGATACTTAAAGATGGAGAAATAATAGAAAATAGAATTTTAAAAGTAGATAGTTTTTTAAATCACCAACTAGATGTTAATTTGTTTAATGAAATAGGAAAAGAATTCAAAAGAAGATTTGAAGATCAAGAAGTTACAAAAATCTTAACTATAGAGACTTCTGGAATTGCCATAGCATGTATAGCAGCCCAATACTTTAATGTTCCTGTGGTATTTGCAAAAAAACATGCAGGAGGCAATATGGACAAGGATGTATATGAATCTAGAGTATATTCATTTACAAAAAAATCTGAGTATAAAATAAAGGTTTCAGAAAAATATATAAAAGCTGAAGATAAAATTTTAATAATAGATGATTTTCTTGCAAGTGGAAGTGCAATATCAGGATTAATAGATATAGTAGAAAAAGCCAATGCAGTTATATCAGGAGTGGGAATAGTCATTGAGAAGTCCTTCCAAGGTGGGAGAGAACTAATATTGAATAAGGGAATAAAGCTAGAATCTTTGGCTGTAATTTCTAAATTTGATCAAAATACAGTTATTTTTAAGTAGGAAATATATATAATACAAATTATTTAAAAAAGCAACAGCGAAAATAAAGGGTTGTTTCACTTGGTGAAATAACCCTTTATTTTTATAATGTAAAGTAATTAATATATAGAATTATATATCTCTAAGATGGCTAAACAGTAATATAATTGTATTTTTTGTACATATGTCTCTGTAGATAATGTACAGGAATATATTAATTGGGTTTGGAGAATACTAGGCAATAATATAGTATGTGCTAGAATTTTAGGAGGAAAGATTGATTTAAATAAATTGAGTTATGGATTAATACAAAAAATGAAATATTGAATTTAAAATATGAAATTTATAATTCAATATTTCAATAATTTTGTATCAAAAATAAATAAAATATAATTGTACAAATGATATGATTGTGATAAAATATAATCAAAGTTAAATAAATGTAAACGTAATATATTAAATGTAGACCGCGATTTTATACATACTTATAATTAATAATAGGTTTTTGCGAAAAAAATTTACATTCCGCGTACAGAGGACATTTGTAAACGTTTCTCACAAAAACAAAATGTAATAAAATGTAATATGTAATAAATATACAATAATAATTTTAAAATATGAAATTATGAAATAAAAAAATCATAAAGCTATAAAAAATGCAATTACTTATCTAGTTATACTAGGTGAATATATAAATTTACTATCATAGTAGGGGGAATAAGTTATGGAATTAAATTTAGAAAGAATTAAAAAGGCTCAAGAAAATATTAAGGAAGTAGTTAGAAAAACTCCACTATTTCATACAAGCACTTTTTCAAAACAATGTGGCTGCAATTTATATTTAAAATGTGAAAATAAGCAGAAAACTGGAGCTTTCAAATTAAGAGGAGCATATAACAAAGTAGCTAGTTTAACAGAAGAAGAAAAAAGCAAAGGAGTGATAGCTTCATCAGCAGGGAACCATGCACAAGGGGTTGCCTATGCTGCTACAGCATTTGGTGTGAAATCTACAATAGTTATGCCATTAACAGCACCACAAGCTAAAGTGCAAGCAACTAAAGGATATGGCGCTGAGGTAATTCAGTCAGGACAGGTATATGATGAATGCTATGCAAAAGCAGTAGAAGTACAAAAAGAAACAGGAGCAACTTTCTTGCATCCATTTAATGATTTAGATGTAATGGCTGGACAGGGAACAATAGGACTCGAAATATTAGAGGAATTACCAGATGTTGATGTAATAGTAGTTCCAATTGGCGGAGGTGGATTGATATCAGGTATTGCCACTGCTGCTAAATCAATAAAGCCTTCAATAAGAGTAGTAGGAGTACAGCCTGAAATAGTAGCATCAACTAAAGCTTCACTAGAAAAGGGAGAAGTTGTTACATTACCAGGAGCTAAGTCATTAGCAGATGGTATATCAGTTAGCACGCCAGGAGATGTATGTTTTGAATACATTAAAAAATATGTAGATGAAGTAGTTACTATTAGTGAAGATGAAATAGCTTATGGTATGTTCTCACTTATGGAAAGAAACAAACTAATAGCTGAAGGTGCGGGAGCATCTCCAATAGCAGCATTGTTAGCAGGAAAAATAGAAGGAGTAAAAGGTAAGAATGTTGTAGCATTAGTTAGTGGTGGAAATGTTGATATAGCTACAGTTTCTAAGATAATAGAAAGAGAATTAGTTCTTTTAAATAGAAGAGTAAGATTTACTGTTGAACTTCAGGATAAAGCAGGAACATTAGGACTGTTAGTTTCTGAAATAGGAAAAGTTGGCGGAAATGTTGTTACAGTAAGACAAAATAATAATTGGAATGAAAAAGGACTTGATTATGCTGATGTATTCCTAGAAATAACAGTGCAATCAGCTGAGCACGGACAACAAGTAATAAAAGAATTACAAGAAAAGGGATATAGTATTGAAGTCCATAAATAATGTTAATTAAAATACAGGAAATATATATTTTAAGAAAGTTTTTTATAAAGATAGGCTGCTTCATTTTGTGAAGTAGCCTATTTTTTTAAAAGAACTTCCTATAAGGTATTTTAATAGAAAATTCTGTGTCTATTGGAATATATAATAATTGTAGATTCGATTGTATGTTAATATAATATTGATTTAAGTATTTTGAATATTTTTGATATTAGTAGGAGGAAAATTTAATGAATGAATTACCAGAAAAGATAAATGAATTTGCTGAAAAGAGAAGACAGGGTTTCATAACTATAAAGAATCTCAAGGATGAAGGTAAGAAGGTAGTAGGAGTATTTTGTGCATTTACACCTAGAGAATTAATTTCAGCTTCAGGTGCTATTCCAGTGTCGTTATGTGGTACAAGCGAAGAACCAATTGCAGATGCTGAAAAACATCTTCCAAGAAATTTATGTCCTTTAATAAAGTCTAGTTATGGATTTGCAATAACACAAAAATGTCCATACACGTATTTCTCAGATTTAATAGTAGGAGAAACTACATGTGATGGAAAGAAAAAGATGTTTGAAATGCTTGGAAAATTCAAAAATGTACATGTAATGCAGCTTCCTCAAACCACAAAAAGTGAAGATTCTTATAAGCTATGGAAGAATGAAATGTTGAAACTGAAAGGTAAGCTAGAAGAAGAGTTTGGAGTAGAAATTACTGAAGAAAAATTAAAAAATGAAATAAAGCTTAAGAATAGAGAAAGAAAGGCTTTAAGAGAGTTTTATGAACTAGGAAAAATGACACCTCCACCGTTGTCTGGTATGGAGATACTAAAGGTATTGAGAGGTTCAGAATTTACTTATGATAAAGAAAATCAAATAAAAACTGTAAAAGATATGACTGAAGAAATTAAGAAACGTTATGATGAAGGAGAGAGAAAAGTATCCAGTAAAGCTAAAAGAATATTAATTACAGGATGCCCTTTAGGAGAAGCTACTGATAAAATAATAAATCTAATTGAGGAAAATGGAGGAGTAGTTGTATGTTATGAAAATTGCGGTGGAGTAAAAAATATAGGATTTTTAGTTGATGAAGATATAGACCCTATAGATGCAATTACTGACAAGTATATCAATATTGCTTGTTCGTGTATGACTCCAAATGATAACAGAATTAAGCTTTTATCAGAATTAATTGATGATTATAAGATAGATGGTGTCATTGATGTTATATTACAAGCTTGTCATACTTATAATGTGGAAACTTATACAATTAAGGAGTTTGTAACAAAAGAAAAAAACACTCCTTATATGAGTATAGAGACAGACTATTCTCAAACTGATATTGGGCAGCTTAAAACAAGAATAGGAGCATTCATAGAGATGCTATAGAGATGTCCACGGCCGAAAGTAGACTTATGCTCCGGGAGATGTTTCCAAGTTTCAGCACGATAAAAACTTTTTGTCAATCTAAAGCTCAACATTTAGAAAATCTAAGAATCATTTATAAACTCGTACCTCAGACATATAAATAATTCTAAGATTTTCTAAAATGTTTCGCTAAAATTGACTAAAAAGTTTTTATATGTGGCTTTCAGCTTTGAAAACATCTCCCTGCGTATAAGTCTACTTTCTGGTATGGGCATCTATAGGAGGGTGTGATTAAACAAAATTTTACATTAGGTAAATTCTTAAATAGCAATGTATTGGATGTTTTTAATTTGCATTTTTTGGCGCATAAAGTGGACTTTATCACATCCTCTTATATAGATAAATCTGCTCTCTGGTTTCATTCTATAAGCATCTTGATAAGTAGTTTGATTAGCTTATTTAATTGAATAGTTCTATTTTAATAATCATGTGCACACTAGATGTTTATTAATCGAAGATTGGAAACCTGTAATTGCATTTGTATAATTTATAGATAAGTCTCTAACTATAATATATCTAAATAACGTTTACAATTCCTATATGCTAAAATGTTACTGTATGAAGAAAGATGGAGGGATATAATTATGGGAGATTATAGAAATTTGTGGACAAAATTAGGTGTAGATTTAGAAAAACATGATAAACTATGTGCGGTTTTACCAGAATTATTTGGAGCAACTTATTTGACACAAGAAAATAGACCGGAAGGTATGAATTATTTTAATTTTGTTGTTTCAGAAATACATGGACTTAGAATACAGGAACTTGATGAACATAGAAAAAATGGTGGAAAAGTAGTGGGTACATTTTGTGTATTTGTTCCAGATGAAGTAATATTGGCAGCAAAGGCTATTGGAATAGGACTTTGTGCAGGATCACAATTCTGGATAGAAGACGGAGAAAAGGTGCTTCCAAGAAACATATGTCCTCTTATAAAGGCATTTATGGGAGCTAAAGTTGGTGGTACATGCCCGTATTTTCAATCTTGTGACATGGTAATCGGAGAAACTACTTGTGATGGTAAGAAAAAAGCATGGGAATTACTAGATGAGTATGTTCCAGTACATGTTATGGATTTACCTCAAATGAAAAGAGATAAAGATTATACAAGGTGGTCAGAAGAAATAAAGGACGTTATTACTAAGATAGAAGAACTTACTGGAAATAAGGTTACTGTTGAGAGTCTTAGAGAAGGAATAAAGATAGCGAATGCAAAAAGAAGAGCATTAAAGAGATTATATGATTTAAGAAAATATAAACCATCACCGATAAGTGGGTTAGATGCTTTATTAATATCACAAATTGCATTTTATGATGATCCACACAGATTTGTAGAAAAACTAAATGAGCTTTGTGATGAATTAGATGAGAGAGTTAAAAATTTAGAACAAAATGGAAAGAAAAGATTAATGATAACTGGAACACCAATGGCAGTTCCAAATTGGAAGCTTCATTCAATAATTGAAAGCTTAGATGCAGAAATAGTTGTTGAAGAGACTTGTACAGGAACAAGATACTTTGAAAATGAAGTATGTGAAGAAGGGGAAACTATAGAGGAGCTAATTAAAAATTTAGCAGATAGATACTTAAAGATAAATTGTGCTTGTTTTACGCCAAATACAGGAAGAATTGATGATATAATTAGATATTCAAAAGAATATAATGTAGATGGAGTTATAGACTTCAATTTATCTTTCTGTCATACTTATGCCGTAGAGCATAGCTCAGTTGAAAAGGCATTAAAAGAAAAAAGTATACCTATTATGCATATAGAAACTGATTACTCTACAGAGGATTCAGGACAAATAAAAACAAGAGTAGAAGCATTCTTAGAGATGATTTAAGCAGTGAACTAGTTATTAGATAAGGTGATAAAGTGGAGACTATAAGATATTATATACTTTTTCCTTCACATACTGAAGGGGTTAAGTTAGAAGCAGCATTAAAGAAGGAAAAAATAAAAAACACCATAGTTCCGACTCCTAGAGAGTTGTCTGCCTCTTGTGGTATATCGATTATGTATAATAGAGAAGATGAGGAAAGAATAAAACTTTTGGTTGATAGCAACAATGTTAAAACATTAGGATTTCATTGTGTAAAGAAAAAAATAGTTAACCCTTATTTATAGTGAATATGATAACATTTTTATAAAATAAAAAAGGTGGATCAAGTTATGTTTTATGTAGGAGTGGATATAGGGTCAACTGCTTCGAAAGTTTGTGTGTTTGAAGATGAAAGTATAAAAGAAACTTTTGTGATGCCAACTGGATGGAGTAGTGTAGAGACTGCGAGTGATATAAAAAGAAGATTAGATGAATTAGGTATAAATGAAGAGAATTCTAAAATAGTTGCTACGGGGTATGGAAGAGTATCTGTTCCATATGCAGATAAAACCATTACTGAAATAACCTGTCATGGAAAGGGAGCTTACTATTTGCTTGGAGAAGATTGTACAGTTATTGATATAGGCGGACAAGATACAAAGGTAATTACAGTGGAAAATGGAAATGTAACCAATTTTACCATGAACGACAAATGCGCTGCTGGTACAGGAAGATTTTTAGAACTTATGGCAAATACTTTAGGATTTGATATAACAGAGATGTGTAGAAAAGCTCAAGAAGGTAAGGAAATTAGTATAAGTTCTATGTGTACTGTGTTTGCTGAATCAGAGGTAATAAGTTTAATTGGAAGTGGTAAAAATAGAGAAGATATAGCGTGTGGCGTGGTTGATTCAATTACTGGAAAAGTAAAATCTTTATGTCAGAAGCACTCAGAGAGTTTTAATTATTTTCTTTCTGGAGGCTTAAGCGAGAATTCATATATTGCTAAGAGACTTTCAGAAAAGTTAGGATCAAAGATTAAAACAGATAAATTGGGAAGATATGCAGGAGCTATAGGTGCTGCATTAATGGCAAAAGGACTTAAATAATAGATTGACTTTAAATACTATTTATGCTATGCTAGTAAGAGTGAAAATTGAATAACACGAAACTGTGTTACCTTTAAATCTGGTCCTGTGAGGCTGGGAAGGCAGACAAGTACATGTGTGCGATTAATTTAAGTATTAGAATAGTAGTGCTTACTATTTATAATAAACTTTTAGTGTACATAAATGCCTTTCATATGGAAGGCATTTTTTTATACCTTTAAATTTAGCCCAGTGAGGTTAAGAAGGAGGAGTCGAAATGTTAAAAGGAAAACATCTAATAGACCCAATGGATTTTACAACAGATGAAATTGAAGAGATTTTTAAATTAGCAGATCAAATTATTTCATGTCAAAGAGAATTTGCTCATATTTGTGATGGAAAGTTGCTTGCTACATTATTTTACGAACCAAGTACAAGAACAAGGTTTAGCTTTGAAGCTGCAATGCTAAGACTAGGAGGCCAAGTAATTGGATTCTCGGAACCAAACTCTAGTTCAGTATCCAAAGGAGAAAGTGTAGCAGATACAATAAAAACAGTAGGTTGCTATGCTGATATCGCAGTTATGAGACATCCAAAAGAAGGTGCTCCCAAGGTAGCATCCATGTATTCGGAAATGCCTGTAATCAATGCAGGAGATGGAGGACACCAACACCCAACTCAAACACTTACAGATTTACTTACAATAAGATCAGCAAAAGGAAGACTTAATGATCTAACAATAGGCTGCTGTGGAGATTTAAAGTTTGGAAGAACTGTACACTCATTAATTAAAGCTTTATCAAGATATGAGAATAATAAATTAGTTCTAATATCTCCGAGCGAGTTAAAAGTTCCAGATTATATAAAGAAAGAAATACTTGAAAAGAATAATATAGAGTTTATAGAAGTAGAAAAGTTAGAAGATGTTATAGATAAAGTTGATATACTATATATGACTAGAGTGCAAAGGGAAAGATTCTTCAATGAAGATGATTATATAAGACTTAGAGATAGATATATATTAGATAAAGAAAAAATGAATAAGGCTAGCGAAGAAATGATAGTACTTCACCCATTGCCAAGGGTTAATGAAATCTCATGTGAAGTAGATGATGATCCAAGGGCATATTACTTTAAACAAGCAAAGTATGGTATGTATGTAAGAATGGCTTTAATAGCAAAGCTGCTAGGTGTTAAATAATATAAATGTTTAGAGGAAGGTGAAGTTGAAATGCTTACAGTTAATAGTATAAAAAATGGAATAGTTATAGATCATATAAAGGCCGGTTTAGGAATTAAAATATTTAATGATTTAGGATTAGATAAAGCTGATTTTGCAGTAGCTCTTATTATGAATGCGGATAGTACAAAGTTAAAGAAGAAAGATATAATTAAAATAGAAAATAAAATGGATATAGATCTTACCATCCTTGGATTAATTGACCCTAATATTACAGTTGATATTATTGAAAAGGAAGCAATAAGAGAAAAGATAAAATTGAGTTTACCACATAAGGTTGAAAATATAATAAAATGTAAAAATCCAAGATGTATAACATCTGTTGAAAAGTATATTCCCCATGTATTCCACCTTGTGGATCATGCAAGAGGAGAATACAGATGTGAATACTGTGATGAGATATGTAAGGTTTCTGAACTTTAGCTATAATATTAGTATAAGAATAAGGATATATAGCTATGAGGAGATGGTTTTGTGGAACTTTTAATTAAAAATGGAAGAATAGTTGATTGGTCACAGGATTTTTATGGAGATGTATATATAAATGATGGAGTAATTTGCGAAATAGGAAAAAACTTGAATAAAAATTGTAAAATTATAGATGCTAAAGGATCAACAGTACTTCCATCTTTTATCGATCTTCATGTACATTTTAGAGATCCGGGTTTGACTTACAAGGAAGATATAGAAAGTGGAAGTCTTGCAGCTGCCAAAGGTGGGTATACCATGGTTAATCTAATGGCAAATACAAATCCGGTATGCAGTAATATGGATACTGTGGACTATGTTCTAGAAAAAGCAAAGAAGATAGGCGTAGTGGATGTTCATCAAGTAGTTTCAATAACAAATAACTTTGATGGAAAAGACATAAGTCATTTAGATAAATTAAAGCCATATGTAAGAGTAATATCTGAAGATGGAAAAGATGTTATGGACAGCAAGGTTATGATTGCAGCGATGGTAAAAGCTAAGGAAAGTGGGAGAATAGTTATGTGCCACTGTGAGGAACACTCACTCACAGGTATAGATACAAGAATGTCCGAGAATGTCATGACATGGAGAAACTTAGCATTAGCACAATTTACAGAATGTAAAGTGCACATGTCTCATGTAAGTACAAAAGAGTCAATGGAATACATTATAGAAGCTAAGAAAAAAGGAGTTAAGGTTACTTGTGAAGTAGCACCTCATCATATAGCGCTAACAGATAATGATTACAGAGTAAATCCTCCTATAAGAGGTAAAGAAGATGTAGAATTTTTAATAAAAGCTATACAGGATGGATGGGCAGATGCTATAAGTACAGACCATGCCCCACATAGTGTTGAAGATAAAAAGAATGGATCGCCAGGAATATCAGGAATAGAAACAGCCTTTGCACTTTGTTATACAAAGTTAGTAAAGGAAGGACATATAACATTAAATAAACTTTCTGAAATAATGTCGAAAAATACTGCAAGGATAATGGGTGTGGAAAAAGGTCAAATAAAAATAGGATATGATGGAGACTTAGCTATAGTTGATATAGATAAAGAATATGAAATATCTCATGAAGCTTTTGTATCTAAAGGAAAAAATACTCCATTTAGTGGTATGAAGGTCTATGGTGATGTAATTAAGACTATAAAAGGTGGAAAAGTAGTTTTTAGCAAAAATTAAATTGAAGATAGGGGTTGTACTAATTATGATTATTGATAGCTTGTATGAAGCGGTTGAGAAGAAAGGTCCTGTGTGTGTAGGGTTAGATACGGCTCTAGATTATATACCTAAATCAGTTACTCAAAAACATGTATCAGTTGAAGATGCGATATTTGAATATAATAAAGCAATAATAGATGCCACACTAGATGTAGCAGCTTGCTATAAAGTGCAAATAGCTTATTATGAAGCTCTAGGAATTTTGGGACTTAATGCTTATAAAAAAACTCTTAAGTATATTAAAGATAGTAAGTCTATAACAATTGCAGATATAAAAAGAGGAGATATTGCTAAAACTGCAGAAATGTATGCAAAGGCTCATTTTGAAGGAGATTTTGAAAGTGATTTTGTAACCCTAAGCCCATACATGGGATTAGATAGTATAGAACCTTATCTAGAATATGTAAAAAACAATGAAAAGGGATTATTTGTGCTAATAAGGACATCAAATAAAGGTGCAGAAGATATACAATATATTGATACAAAGTGCGGCAAAAAAGTATATGACATAGTAGGAAATAAAATACACGAACTAGGAAATGATTATATAGGAAGTTGCGGATATAGTTCAATAGGAGGAGTAGTTGGATGTACTCATGTTGAAGAAGGTATTGAACTTAGAAAAAATCTAAATAAAATGTTTTTCCTTATTCCTGGGTATGGTGCTCAGGGAGGAAGTGCAAAAGATGTTGCATTATACTTAAAAAATGGAAATGGTGGAGTAGTAAATTCTTCAAGGGGGATACTTCTTGCATATAAAAAACAAGTTGACGGGGAACTAAAATACGATTTGTTTGCTAGAGAAGAAGCTGTGCGCATGAAAAATGATATAAGTAATGCAATTAAGGAGAATATCTAATGAAAGAAAAAAAGATGGATTATTTAACAGTAGAAGTCTTTGAAAATATAGAAATAAATAATGGAACTTTTAAGTTAACTATCAAGGGGAAATTCAAAGGTCAGCCTGGGCAATTTTATATGCTTAAGGGTTGGGATAAGGAACCACTTCTTCCTAGGCCGATAAGTATAAATCATTTAGATGAAGAAAAAATAGTATTTTTATATCAAACAGTAGGTCAGGGAACTGAGGCTTTAAGCGAACTAGAACTAGCTGATAAGTTAAAAATTATGGGGCCCTTAGGAAATGGATTTGATGTAGATAACATAAAAGGAAAAGTGGCAGTTGTTACAGGTGGAATAGGGATAGCACCTATGCTTTATGTAACAGAAAGTTTAAAAAATAGTCAGGTTGATCTATATTGTGGATTTAGAAGTGATACTTATATGTTAGATAACTTTGAAAAATATGTTAATAATATAAATATATCTACTGAAGATGGCAAAATAGGACACAAAGGATATATAACTGAGATTTTTCATCCGAATTTGTATGATGTAGTTTTATGCTGTGGACCAGAACCAATGATGGAAAGAGTAGTTGTAATGTGTAGAGAACAAAAGGTGCCAGTGTATGTATCTATGGAAAAACACATGGCTTGTGGTATAGGTGCATGCCTGGTTTGTACTTGTAAAACTAAACAGGGAAATAAAAGAACTTGTAAAGATGGTCCAGTATTCTTAGGCGAAGACATAGTACTTTAGAATTAGAAGGTAGGGATAACATGTTAAATGTTGATATATGCGGGATAAAATTAAAAAACCCAGTAATTGCAGCGTCTGGTACTTTTGGATTTGGTGGAGAGTACAATGAAATTTATGATGTATCAAAACTTGGAGGTATATCTACTAAAGGACTTACATTAAATCTTAAAGAAGGAAATGATGGAACAAGAGTGTATGAGACAAGAGGTGGAATGCTAAATAGCGTAGGACTTCAAAATCCTGGAGTGGATAATTTTATAAAAAATGAACTGCCTAAAATGAGAAAGTTAGGTACTGCTATAATCGCTAATTTAGGTGGGGGCAGCATTGATGACTACTTATTAGGTATAGAGAAGTTAAACCCTACAGACGTAGAAATGATTGAGCTTAATATATCATGTCCTAATGTAAAGCATGGTGGAATGGCCTTTGGAATAAAGTCAGAGGTAGCATATGAGATAGTAAAAGAAGTAAGAGAAATTTGTAAAAAACCACTTATGGTGAAGCTTTCTCCAAATGCAGAGGATATTGTAGATATGGCATATAACTGCTGCAGGGCAGGAGCAGATGCGTTATCGCTTGTAAATACCTTTAAAGGAATGGCTATTGATATAAGACAGAAAAAGCCAGTGTTTAATAATATAACAGCAGGACTATCGGGGCCAGCTATAAAGCCAATAGCACTTAGAATGGTATATGAGGTGTGTAAAGCAGTAGATATACCAGTAGTTGGAATGGGTGGCATATCTTCGTGGAAAGATGCAGTAGAATTTATAATGGCAGGTGCTCATGCAATTCAAGTTGGAACGGCTAATTTTGTGAAACCAGATATATGTTTAGACATAATAAATGGATTAGATGCTTACGTGAAAAATGAAGGTATAAATAGCTTGGATGAAATAAGAGGAATTATATAGTAAGAAAATATTTAATTTAAATAATTGGAGGTAAAAGCATGGAAAATACAGATAACATGGTTATAGATACATTAAAGGAAGTAGAAGCACTACTAGAAGGACACTTTTTATTATCATCGGGAAAGCACAGTAATAGATATTGTCAATGCGCTAAACTTTTACAATATCCTGATAAGGCTGCAAAAGTATTAAAGGTAGTCGCAGACAAATTAAAAGATGTAGATTTTAATTTAGTAGTTGGGCCAGCAATGGGTGGAGTAGTAGTTTCTTATGAATTAGCAAGACAAACAGGAAAACCAGGTATATTTGCTGAGAGAGAAAACGGTGAAATGACAATTAGAAGAGGTTTTCAAATAAATAAAGGGGATAAGATTATAATATCAGAAGATGTAGTAACTACAGGTAAATCTTCTTTAGAAGTAGCTAAAGTTATAGAAGGATTAGGAGGAGAAGTAGTAGGAATTAGCTGTATAGTAGACAGACGAGCTGAAGGGGTAGCAATTCCATATCCTATATATAGTGCAATTAAATTAAACATAAATGTATATGAAAAAGAAAATTGTCCAATGTGTAAGGAAGGAACTCCTTATATAAAACCGGGCAGCAGAAACATAAAATAATCAGAACTATTTCCCAAAACGGGATGATAAGTATGAAGATAAGTTAAAGACCTAGACATATTTCTATGCTAGGTCAAGTAACTTTTGTTGATTTTATTAGTAAAATTGAATTTTAAAAGTTTCTAGAATAGCATAAATATATATATTTGCCGCCAGCTTCAGCGTTTAAATCTTTGTCTATTTTTATATATCCATAAGGAGCAGGAATATCAGAAGAACTTCCTTCCATTATATTTATACTCCTAATAGGATCATTGTTTGTTTGTTTAGAATAACAAACATATACATATTTGCCACCAGCACCTTTGTTCAAATCATATTCAATCAAAGTGTAATTTGCAGGACATTTATTTTTAGCATCATTAAGGGAATTTGCAATAATAACATCTATATCTGTAATAGGATTATTTGGATAGCTTTGATCATCTAAGTCCTCTTTATAGCAAATATAAATATATTCTCCACCAGCACCAGCATTTAGATCTTTATCTATTTTAGTATAGCCATATGGAGGTGCTATATTGGGATTACTTGATCCAATTACAGCTAAATTAGAAATACAATATTGAGGTAATGGTTTAGATTTATTACTAGCATAAGATTGGTAAGCTTTTTTTAGTTCTTCTTTTCTAGCACCATCAGGGCAAAGATTCCAAATCGGTGCTAAACTATTATCTGAGAAGTTACAAAATATTGGATTTCCTTGTATAGATTCAATCCACTTTTCATAATTTCCGCTTAATTGTATATATTTTCCGTATTCAGGACTACCTCCTAGTACTTTCACTACAATATTAGAACTTCTGTTAAATTCATTTATATCTGTACCATAATCCAGTTCTTCTTTCAATGATATTTGATTAGTAAATCGCTTATAAGATAATTCGGCAATAGTTTCAATGTTTTCAGTTTTACGATAACTTATTTGATCAGTGCTAATTGTATACTCGCATTTAGCACCTACTATGACTTCTTGTAAGAAATGAGTTCCATATTTATCAAATAATTCGAATGGGTCTAAACCACCATACAAATCGTTTTTTACATCTTTCTTTAATATATTAACAAGGTTTCCTATATTGGAATAAGGAAGAGTTAATTTCCATTTTTCTACAAGATCTATAATTTTTGTATATTCATGAATTCTTTTTCTTAACTCTGAAAGCTCAAAATCTACTTGTAAAGAACCACTAAAAAAATTATAGTTTCCACTTAAAGAAGTTATTGTGTTTAATTTTTTTAAATATTCATTTATAGAAATACTATAATAAGATTGAAATGAACCTTGGATTAATTCTTGATAAGCCACAATAATAGGAATGGAATAATTTTTTCCAGCAATTGATATTTGAGATTGTTCACCTAAATCAAATAGATCTATTTTTGTACTTTTGGGATTTGCATATAAACCAAATATATCATAGCCTCTGCCTAATGAGTCTATACCAGGTATTGGTGGAATCTCATTGGCAACATAGGATACATTTTTTAGTGAAGAAAAATTGTTATCTATCATTTTTACACCTCGTTATTTTATCTTTAGAAAACTCTGTATAATTTTAAGGGCCTTACCCCAATAACAGGATATTCACCAATGTTAAAAAGGTTCCTAAAATCCTATTGATTTTTATATTTTTTGTGAACTATAATCAGCGCGACGAATTTGATGTGCAAAATCTTCATTAACTCTATTCCAATTAGGACATGTTGACAATGTAAAATAATTGTGATATTCTTTGTATAAATATTAACTTGAATGTATAAAAATTAATATTGCAACTTTGGCGAGAAATAGATAATTCGTGGTTTTATTAAAAGGATTTCGAAAAAACATGCATAATGAGTGTATAAAGTTAAGAGAGACTAAACAAATTTAATATAACCATATTTTAATAATAATATAGAGGTGGATAACTATGAAAGGATTTTTGTATCTAGAGGATGGTACTATATATGAGGGAAAAGGTTTTGGAAAGATTGGAACATCAATAGGAGAGTTGGTTTTTAATACATCGATAACAGGATATCAGGAAATATTAACAGATCCATCTTATGCAGGGCAAATAATAACAATGACGTATCCGCTAATAGGAAACTATGGAGTAAATAGTTTAGAAGGGGAGTCTGCTAAAATATATGCAAAGGGATTTGTTGTAAAATCTGTATCTAATACTCCTTCAAATTATTTAAGCGAGGATACTGTTGATTGTATGCTTAAAAAAATGAATGTAGTAGGAGTCTCTGGATTAGATACAAGAAGCATAACTAAAAAGATAAGAAATTCTGGAGCAATGAAATGCATTATATCTACACAAGAATTAAGTAAAAGTAAAGCAGAGGAAATTTTAATAAAAACAAGCTTAAGTGAAAATTATATGGAAGAGGTAAGTACAAAACAACCAATTCATATAAAGGGAAGTGGTCATAAGGTAGTTGTTATAGATTTTGGAGTAAAAGCAAATATAATAGAAAACTTAAAATATAGAAATTGTGATATAACAATTCTCCCTTACAACACATCTTATGAGGAAATAGAAAAACTTAATCCGGAAGGAATACTTTTAAGTAATGGTCCAGGAGATCCAAAGGAAGTTGTGGAAGCAATAGAAACGGTTAAAAAGATAATCTATAAATATCCTACCTTTGGGATATGCTTAGGACATCAAATACTTGCTTTAGCTTTAAATGGTGATACTTATAAAATGAAATATGGACATAGAGGTGGAAATCACGGTGTATATGATATTGAGAAGGATAAAGCATATATAACATCCCAAAATCATGGATACGCAGTAGATGGTGATAGTATAAAAGATAAAGTTATAATAACTCATAAAAACTTAAATGATGATACCATAGAAGGAATGAGACATAAGGAACTACCAGTATTTTCAGTACAGTTTCATCCAGAGGGAGCACCAGGACCTCAAGATTCAGCATATTTATTTGATAAGTTTATAAGTTCAATGAAGAGTTAGCATAATTTGATTAGCTTAGATATTTGAGAAGTGGAGGATAGGTAATGGCTTTAGATAAAAACTTGAAAAAAATCATGATATTAGGTTCTGGTCCAATAATAATAGGTCAAGCAGCTGAATTTGACTATTCTGGGACGCAGGCATGTAAAGCAGTAAAAGAAGAGGGAATAGAAACTATTCTTATAAATAGCAATCCAGCAACTATAATGACAGATAGTCATATAGCAGATAAGGTGTATATTGAACCGCTGACCGTTGAATGTATATCTAAAATTTTAGAAAAAGAAAAACCAGACGGAATATTAGCGGGATTTGGAGGACAAACGGCACTTAATCTTGCTATGAAGTTAAAACTAGAGGGTATACTAGATAAGTATGAAGTAAAACTTTTAGGAATAAATAGTGAAGCTATAAAAAAAGCGGAAGACAGAGAAGAATTTAAGAAGTTAATGATAGATACAAATCAGCCTATACCAATGAGTATTATAGCTACGACTGTAGATCAATGTGTTGAATTTGTAAATAAATATGGCTTTCCTGTAATAATAAGACCAGCATATACTTTAGGTGGAACTGGCGGAGGAATAGCAGAAAATATGGATGAGCTTCTTGAAATATGTGATTTAGGAATAAAGATGAGCCCAATAGGCCAAATACTTTTAGAACAAAGTGTGGCTGGGTGGAAGGAACTTGAGTATGAGGTAATAAGAGATGGCAAAGATAACTGCATTATAATTTGTAATATGGAAAATATTGATCCTGTTGGAATTCACACAGGTGATAGTATAGTAGTAGCTCCATCCCAAACACTCAGAGACAAGGAGTACCACATGCTTAGAAAGGCTGCTATAGACATAATCAGAAGCTTAAAAATAGAGGGTGGTTGTAATATACAATTTGCACTAGATCCAGATAGCAGTAATTATGTAGTCATAGAAGTTAATCCAAGAGTTAGTCGTTCCAGTGCTTTGGCTTCTAAAGCTACGGGATATCCCATTGCTAAGATTGCAGCTAAAATAGCAATTGGATATAGTTTGGATGAACTTAAAAACTATGTTACAGGTAATTCAAGTGCTTGCTTTGAGCCAACATTAGACTATGTAGTAACTAAGATACCAAAATGGCCTTTTGATAAATTCGGTAATGCTGAAAGAATATTAGGTACACAAATGAAGGCAACAGGAGAAGTAATGGCGATAAGCAGAAATTTTGAAAGTTCACTTCTTAAGGCGGTAACTTCACTAGATGGAAAGTTTTCTGGACTTAGAATTAACAAAATGGCTGAGTTAAGTAAAGTCGAAATTATAGAAAAAATACAAATGCAGGATGATCAAAGGATTTTCGCTGTAGCTGAAGGCTTTAGGAAAGGAATGACAGTAGATGAACTTCATAATATTACTAAAATAGATAAGTGGTTCTTAAATGGTATAAGTAATATCGTTACTATGGAAAAAAGATTGCAGAATGAAAGACTAGATGAAAAACTTTTATATGAGGCAGAAGCTATAGGATTTATTGACGAGGAAATACATGAATTTACAGGAGCAACAAAGGAACAAGTTGAAAAGATAAGAGAAGAAAATGGTATCTATCCAGTATATAAAATGGTTGATACCTGCAGTGGAGAGTTTGAGGCTCAGACTCCATACTATTATTCCTGTTATGAAGAAGAAGATGAAAATATAATATCAGAGGATAAAAAGATACTTGTAATAGGTTCAGGTCCAATAAGAATAGGACAAGGAATAGAATTTGATTACAGTTGTGTACATGGAGTATGGGGAATAAAAGAAGCAGGATATAAGGCTATTATAATAAATAATAATCCGGAAACAGTTAGCACCGATTTTGACATTGCAGATAAATTATATTTTGAACCACTGCATATAGATGATGTTATGAATGTAGTTAACAGAGAAAAGGTAGAAGGAGTTATAGTACAACTTGGAGGCCAAACGTCTATAAATATAGCACAAAAGCTTTATGAAAGAGGAGTAAACATTCTAGGAACATCCTTTGAATCTATAGATTTGGCAGAGGATAGAGATAAGTTTAGAAAATTTTTGGAAGAGTTAAACATTCCATCACCTAAAGGAACTGCTGTTACTAATATAGAGGAAGCATATGAAGCAGTAAAACAATTAGGTTATCCTGTAGTAGTAAGACCCTCTTATGTAATAGGCGGGCGTGCAATGGAAGTAGTTTATGATAAGAATTCACTCGAGAAATATATGAAAGAAGCCGTTAAGCTTTCGTCAGAACATCCAGTATTGGTAGATAAATATATAAAAGGAGTGGAAATAGAGGTAGATGCTATTGCAGATGGAGAAGACTTGTTGATGCCTGGTATAATGGAGCATATTGAAAGAACAGGGGTTCATTCAGGTGATAGTATAACAGTATATCCTTATATAAGCTTAACAGAAGATACAATTAAAACACTTGTAGAATATACTAAAAAAATTGCTAAAGGCTTAAATATAATAGGACTTGTAAATATACAATATGTGTTTGATGGCAGCGATGTATATGTAATAGAAGTAAATCCTAGAGCATCTAGAACTGTACCTATATTAAGTAAAGTAACAGGTGTACCTATGGTTAAGATTGCTATAGAAACAATGCTAGGTAATAAGCTTAAGGATCTTCAATATGGAACAGGATTATTAGAGAACAAGAACTTCTTTGCTGTAAAGGTTCCTGTATTCTCAGGAGAAAAGCTTGTGGATGCGGATATATATTTAGGACCAGAGATGAAATCCACAGGAGAAGTTCTTGGAGTAGATAAAATTTTAGATAAAGCTTTATACAAAGGTTTTAGTGCATCAGGAATCAATATAGTTACAGAGGGTAATGTATATGTATCTCTTAAAGATGTAGATAAAGAAGAAGGTATAGAGATATTGAAAAGCTATATTAGATTAGGATTTAAAGTTTATGCTTCAGAAAAAACAGGGGAATGTTTAATACAACACGGAATAAAGTGTGATACTATAGATATAGAAGAGGTCATAGATTTAGTTGGTAAGGGAAAAATAAGCATAGTAATTAATACGCCAACAAAAGGAAATAATCCTGAGAGTGCTGGTTTTAAGTTAAGACGTAAAGCCGCAGAATATAGGGTACCTGTTTTTACTTGTATAGATACTGCAAAAGTATTTTTGAAAGCTGTAGAAGTTAAAAAAGGTAATATAGAGATAGAGTACAATACAATTAATGAATATTTAAATTAAGAAAATGACATCTCATGCTTTTAATGAGATGTCATTTTTTAATTTTTGCTAAAACTATCAGAAATTTAAGATTTGTAAAAAATTATACTATTTTTCATTCTTTTGAGTTATAATAAATATGAATTGCCGTAGAACAATAATATTTGTATTGTCAAGATGGAATTTATAAAATATATTGAGTTGAGCATAAATATCACTTGTATTAAACAGGAGGGAGTAAGAATGGCAAAACCAAGTATATTCAGTAAGGATTATGAAAAAAGAATGCGAGTAAGAAAAAAAAGAATAGTCTTTGCAGTTTTAATATTAGTTGTCCTAGTTATATTTGCAACAATCTATATTAGAGGCATATTTAAAAACTTTACAGGAAACACAAACAACGTAAAAAGTAATGTTGTTTCAAATAAAAATGAAACTAAAGATTCTAATGTAACTAAACAGCAAACTACTACCCCAAATAAGGAAGAAAAGAAAGAACAGCAGTATAATATTCAGTTAAGTGATGGAACCAATGTAAATGCTGTTTATGAAACTAAAAATAATGAAAAAACCTTTAAAAATGTCTCGCCAGCTGAAAGTAATGTATTTTATAGTATAAGCCCAAATAGTAAAAGTATGGTTTTGCTTGACAGCAAAGCACAAAGTATTATTTTATTAGATATAGATGGAAATAAGCAGGATATAACAAATCCTAAGTATGTATCAACTAATGGAACAGAGATAACTAAAGAATCACAATTATCAGCACAACCTGACTACATGTGGTGTTCTTCTCCAAGATTTGTAAGTGATGATAAAATTGCATACATAAGTCAGTTACCATGGATTGGCAAAAACACTAAATATATATGGACTGAAAATATAAAAGATAAAACTCATTCTTTAATTCAGGGAATTGAAGGTGAGGACATAAAGTTTGATAAAATAACAGATAAAGGACTTACTGTAATTATAGATGGAAAAACTATGTATTTAACTTCAAATGATAGTATTTCAGAATAGAATACAGATTTTATATAAAAAAATTGTTATTTTTTATTTTTGAATTTTGGAGGTAAGGATGGAAATAGGGTTATCATCAGCTAGCTTTTATCCCAATTTAAATATAGAAGACACCATAAGTTTAATGAAAAAATTAGGTTTTGATGTAGGAGAATTATTTTTAAATACTGCAAGTGAATATGATGAAGAATTTATAAAGCTATTAATAGAAGAAAAAGATAAAAGCAATTTTAGAATTAATTCTGTTCATGGATTTTCATCATCTTTTGAACCTTTTCTATTTGATGTCTATAAAAGAAGAAGAGATGATATGTTTATATATTTTAAAAAGATATGTAAAGCTGCTAAAAGGTTAGGAGCACAATCCTATACATTTCATGGTATGAGATATCAAAAATCAAAGTATATTAATTTAAAGTTTATAGTTCAGGTATATAACGAGTTAATATATACTGCTATGGAGGAAGGAATAAAGCTTTCTCAAGAAAATGTTTCATGGTGCATGTCTTCTGACATTGACTTTTTAAAAATGCTTAAAGAGGAGTGTAAGTACCCAATACACTTTACTTTTGATATAAAACAGTCATATAAAGCAGGAATTGAACCTGAAAAATATATAGATATTATGGGTAGAGATATAATAAATCTTCATATAAATGATAGGGATGATGTGAATTTATGTTTATTACCTGGAAAAGGAAATGTTAACTACAAGAAATTATTTAAAAAATTAAAGGAAAATGAGTATAATGGAATAGGAATAATTGAGGTTTATAGCGACAATTATTCAAATTATGATGAATTGACAAATGCAAAAAAAATTTTAACAAGTTATTTTTAAAGTGAAAAAGTAATTGTAAAAATTATGTTTTTTGGTATATAATTATTAATACAGAAATTCTTATTACACATTAATATTTAAATATATTATAAAAAGTTATAAGATACAGTAACATATGTTAATAATTCTAAATGTATGTTATAATAATATGGTTAACAATAAGTGTGAACGTGATTAGGAGGAATAATGCAATGAACGTTAAGATGGAAAAAATAGAAAACAATGTAGTAAAACTAGAAATAACAGTTACAGCAGACAAGTTTAATGAAGCTATGAAAAAGGCATTTGCTAAAAATGCTAAAAAGTTCAATATACCAGGCTTTAGAAAAGGTAAAGCACCAATGAACATAATAAAGAAATATTATGGTGAAGGAGTATTCTATGAAGATGCCATAAATTTCTGTTGTGATGATACATAT
Organism: Clostridium thailandense; assembly: GCF_019207025.1. Classification (GTDB taxonomy): domain Bacteria; phylum Bacillota; class Clostridia; order Clostridiales; family Clostridiaceae; genus Clostridium_AM; species Clostridium_AM thailandense. The sequence goes on from NZ_JAEEGC010000022.1 coordinate 22,241, forward strand.
CCAATAGCAATAAGTGAAAATAACATAAAACCAGTTGATTATCCAGAAATAGATATAGTTCAAGTTGGTGAAGGAAAAGATTTCATATACACAGCTAAAGTTGTAATAGTTCCAGAAGTAGAACTAGGAGAATATAAAGGATTAGAAGTTAAGAAACCTGTATACGAAGTAAAAGAAGAAGAAGTAGAAAATGAATTAAAGTCAATGCAGCAAAAAAACGCCAGAGTAGAAACAAAAGAAGATGGAAGTGTTGAAAAAGGAGATATTGCTGTAATAGACTTTAAGGGCTTTGTAGAAGATAAAGCTTTTGAAGGTGGAGAAGGAACTGATTATGAACTAGAAATTGGTTCAGGAACTTTTATAGATAACTTTGAAGATCAATTGGTAGGATTGAAGAAAGGTGAAGAAAAAGACGTAAAAGTTAAATTCCCTGAAGAATATGGCAGAGAAGACCTAAATGGAAAAGAAGCCCTTTTCAAAGTTACAGTTAAAGATATAAAAGCAAAGGAATTACCAGCATTAGATGATGAATTTGCAAAAGAAGTTTCAGAATTTGATACTATTGAAGAAGTTAAAGCTGATATAAAGAAGAAAATGCAAGAAGCAAATGAATTAAGAGCAAAAAGAGAATATGAAGAAGCAGTTATAGATGCAGTTTGCGGAAACGCAAAAATTGACATACCAAGTGTTATGATTGATAAAGAAACAGATAATATGATTAAAGATTTAGAGATGAGATTGAAATATCAAGGATTGGATCTACAAACATATTACCAATATACAAATAACACTGAAGAAAAAGTAAGAGAATATATGAAAGAAACAGCTGAAAAGAGAGTAAAAACTGATTTAATAATTGAAGAAATAGCTAAAAAAGAAAATATAGATGCTACTGAAGAAGAATTATTAGCAAGAGCAACAGAAATGGCAAAACAATATGGTAGCAAGGAATTAGAGAAAACTGCTAAATTGATACTTGATTCACAAAAGAACTACTTAAAAGTAGATGTAGTTAATGAAAAAGTTATAAAAATGTTAGTAGAAAATACTAAAGATATAGCATAATATATTAAAGGGTTAATTGCCAGGAATTTTTCTGGCAATTAATTTTAAATTAATATATATTTTAAAATTATGATATAATTTAATTTTAAATGGGTAAAATCACTTAGTGTGAGGATTAAAAAGGAGGAGAGATTTATGAGTTTAGTACCAGTAGTTGTTGAACAAACTAATAGGGGAGAAAGATCTTATGATATTTATTCTAGACTTTTAAAAGATAGAATAGTTATGTTAAGTGAAGAGGTTAATGACGTTACTGCAAGTTTAGTTGTAGCACAATTATTATTTTTAGAAGCAGAAGACCCGGATAAGGATATACATCTATACATAAATAGTCCAGGAGGATCTATAACATCAGGAATGGCAATTTATGACACTATGCAGCATATAAAGCCTGATGTCTCCACTATATGTATAGGAATGGCTGCTTCAATGGGTGCATTTTTACTTGCAGCAGGTGCAAAAGGAAAAAGATTCTCATTACCAAATGCTGAGATAATGATACACCAACCTCTTGGAGGATTCCAAGGTCAAGCAACAGATATAGGAATTCATGCTGATAGAATTCTAAAAATAAAGAAAAAGTTAAATACTATATTAAGTGAAAGAACAGGTCAGCCGCTTGAAAAGGTTGAAAGAGATACTGAAAGAGACAATTTTATGGAAGCTGATGAGGCTAAGAACTATGGCTTAATAGATGAAGTGATTGTAAAAAGAAAATAACCTTTAGTGAGGTGTGATGATGGCCAAAATTGATGATAAAAAACAACTAAAATGTTCATTCTGTGGCAAGACTCAAGATCAGGTTAGAAGACTCATAGCAGGGCCAGGGGTATATATTTGTGATGAATGTATAGAACTATGCTCAGAGATAATAAGTGATGAATTTGAAGAAGATGTTCAAGTAGATATGAGTTCTCTTCCAAAGCCTGTAGAAATAAAAGGTTACCTTGACCAATATGTAATAGGTCAGGATGATGCCAAAAAATCCCTATCAGTAGCAGTTTATAATCATTATAAGAGAATTAATTCCAATTCCAATAATGATGATGTAGAACTTCAAAAAAGTAATATACTACTATTAGGACCAACAGGATCAGGAAAAACCCTTTTAGCTCAAACTTTAGCTAAGTTTTTAAATGTTCCATTTGCAATTGCGGATGCAACAACTTTGACAGAAGCTGGATATGTTGGAGAAGATGTTGAGAATATACTTTTAAAGCTTATTCAAAATGCGGATTACGATATAGAAAGAGCTGAAAGAGGAATAGTATATATAGATGAAATAGATAAGATAGCAAGAAAGTCAGAAAATCCATCTATAACAAGAGACGTTTCAGGTGAAGGTGTACAGCAAGTATTGTTAAAAATACTTGAAGGTACAGTTGCATCAGTACCGCCACAAGGTGGAAGAAAACATCCGCATCAGGAATTTATTCAGATAAACACTACTAACATACTATTTATTTGTGGTGGTGCTTTTGACGGAATAGAAAAAATCATAGAAAGAAGAACAAGAATAAGCACATTAGGTTTTGGAGCTACTATACAGTCTAAAACAGAAAAAGATGTAGGTAAGGTTTTAGGTGAAATAATGCCAGGAGATCTTTTGAAATTTGGACTTATTCCTGAATTTGTTGGAAGACTTCCAATAGTAGTAACTCTTGCAGCGTTAGATAGACCTGCTCTAATTAGTATTTTAAAAGAACCAAAAAATGCGCTTGTTAAGCAGTATAAAAAGCTTTTTGAAATAGATAATGTTGAGCTTGAATTCTTAGATGATGCATTAGAAGCAATAGCTGACGAAGCATTAAAAAGAAATACTGGAGCTAGAGGACTTAGAGCTATAATAGAAGATACTATGAAGGATATTATGTTTGATATTCCTACTAGAGAAGAAATTGCAAAAGTAATAGTTAATAAAGAAACTGTTAATACAAAAGAACCAGTTCTCATTGAGGCTGAAGGTGAAAAAAGAACACCCTTAAAGGTGAAGAAGTCCAGAAATCGAAAAGGTTCAGAGACGGCATAAACTTGGTTTTTGCAATTACCTGATGCTTAGTAATTGAATAAATAAAAAAGAGAGGAGTTTCTTGACTCCTCTCTTTTTACTATTCTGCAATTTAAGAGAATATAGTGTATAAAAGATGTGCATAATACTAATAAGATGAAATCTGAAAATACGATAAATCTTGGAGGGAGTTTTTAAAGTATGATGTACATCTTAATAATCATTGAATTATTAGTTACAGTAGTTATGGGGATTTATTTTTTTAATGCATTAAAAGGCCAGCAATCGCGAAGAGTAATTGTAGATAGAGAAAATACCAAAGAAATGGAGAAGCTAAAAAAATTAAGAGCAATCAAACTAACAGAACCTTTAACAGAAAAAAGCAGACCTACTACTTTTAATGAAATCATAGGTCAGGAGAAAGGTATAAAAGCACTGCAAGCTGCATTGTGTGGTCCAAATCCACAGCATGTTATAATATACGGGCCACCCGGTGTTGGAAAAACTGCAGCAGCAAGATTAGTATTAGAATATGCAAAGAAAAAAAAGGAATCGCCTTTCAATGAAAGTTCAAAGTTTATTGAAATTGATGCAACTACGATAAGGTTTGATGATAGAGGAATAGCAGATCCTTTGATTGGTTCTGTTCATGACCCAATATATCAAGGAGCAGGACCCTTAGGTGTTGCAGGAATTCCTCAACCTAAAGCTGGTGCTGTAACAAAGGCACATGGTGGCATTCTGTTCATAGATGAAATAGGAGAACTCCATCCTATAGAAATGAATAAGTTACTTAAGGTATTGGAAGATAGGAAAGTGTTTCTAGATAGTTCTTATTATAACTCTTCTGACGATAGTATGCCTACATACATAAAAGATATTTTTGATAATGGTCTTCCAGCAGATTTTAGACTAGTAGGGGCTACGACGAGAAACCCTGAAGAAATAGCTCCTGCATTAAGGTCAAGATGTGTAGAGATATTTTTTAGATCTTTGCTTCCAGAGGAAATTGAAGTTATAGCTAGAAATGCAGTAGATAAAATAGGATTTAATATAGAAGATAAAGCTTGTAATTTAATTGGTAAGTATGCACAGAATGGAAGAGATGTAGTTAACTTAGTTCAACTTGCTTCTGGAATAGCGTTAAATGAGGAAAGAAATGAAATTTCCGTAAGTGATATAGAATGGGTGATAGAAAATGGTCAGTATTCTATAAGACCTGAAAAGAAGATTAGCGATAAGTCTTCTGTAGGGTATGTTAATGGTCTTGCCGTTTACGGAGCAAATATGGGAGCTTTAATGGAAGTTGAGGCTACTGCAAAGAAGATGAATATTAGAAGAGGCAACCTTAGAATAACTGGAATAATAGAAGAGGAAGAAATAAATAATCAAAATAGAAGAATGAAAAGAAAAAGTACTGCTCGATGTTCTGTTGAAAATGTTTTAACTGTAATTGAAAAATTATTTAACCTGAATTGTGATGAATACGACATACATGTGAATTTCTCAGGAGGAGTACCTGTAGACGGACCGTCAGCAGGTATTAGCATAGCTACGGCTGTATATAGTGCTATAAAAAATGTTCCCGTAAGTAACTATGTAGCTATGACTGGTGAAATATCTATACATGGAGATGTTAAGCCAATTGGTGGAGTAAATGCTAAAATTCAAGCAGCTAAGAAAGCAGGTGCAAGCATTGTTATAATTCCTAATGAAAATTGGCAGGATAGTTTTGCGCAAATAAATGGTGTGAAAGTTATACCTGTAAAGAATATAAGAGAAGTAATTGATATAGCTATGGTAAAGGAAAAATTAGATAAACCAACTATTGAAATAGAATCTAATGTAGATGTATTATCAGCAGAATCACTAAACACTTAACCTGTAATTCATAATATAAAAATTATGCGAAGCAATAATTTTTATTAGAGTACAGAGGACAGTTGACAGAGGACAATGAAGGAGGATTTTTCTCCGCTATGCTACGAAAAGCAACCTTCATTGTCCTCTGTCCTCTGTCAATTGTCCTCTGAAAAAATTTTGCGTCGTATTATTTTTACTTTAAGAATTAAAATTTAAAGATATTATATTAAAGAATTGAAATTGAATAATTGAAAAAAAACTATTTTATGGTTATAATATATTAGTCTAACTATATATAAAATTTATCTATTTTGTGAATAATTTAGTTTTTATTAATTATTTTTAGAAGTGAGGGGAAAAATATGGATAAAAAGTTAAAGATCCTTCCTCTAATTCCCTTAAGAGGTATTACTATATTCCCATATATGGTCATACATTTTGATGTAGGTAGAGAGAAATCTATACTTGCTCTCGAAGAAGCTATGATTGTTGATCAAAAAATATTTTTAGTTTCGCAGAAGGAAGCTAAGACTGAAGAACCAGAAGAAGAAGATATATATACTATGGGTACTATTTGTAATATAAAGCAAATATTAAAGTTGCCAGGAGATACTGTACGTGTGCTAGTTGAAGGCGAAAGTAGAGGAAGATTAGGAAAATATATTGATAAAAGTCCTTTCTTTAAGGCAGAAATAGAGATATTGGAAGATGAAGGGTGTATTGAAACTAATAAGTGTGAAGCATTAGTTCGTTCCGTTAGAAAGTCTTTTGACGATTATACAAAATTATCTGGTAACATACCAGTTGAAACAATAGTAACATTAGAAGAATTAGATAATCCAGGCAGGTTATCAGATGTTATTAGTTCTTATTTAATGTTAAAGCAAGAAAATAAGCAAGAACTTCTTGAAACCTTTGACATTGAAGAAAGACTTCAAAAGCTATTGAACATATTAATCAATGAAGTTGATATTTTGAAGCTGGAAAGAAAAATAGGTGTTAAAGTAAAAAATAAAATAGATAAGGTTCAAAAAGAATATTACTTAAAAGAACAATTAAAAGCTATTCAAGAAGAACTTGGTGAAGAAGATGAGGACAAAAGGGAGATAACTAGATATAAAAATAAAATAACAAAAGCAAAGCTTCCCAAAGAAGCCAAAGAGAAAGCTTTGTATGAACTAGATAGATTAAAAAATAGCGGAAGTTATTCAGCAGAAGGTGGAGTAATAAGGACGTACTTAGATTGGATATTGGATCTTCCATGGAATAATGAGACCAAAGACAATTTAGATATAAAATCCGCTAGACAGGTTTTAGAAAAGGAACACTATGGGTTAGAGGATGTAAAAGATAGGATAATTGAATATTTAGCAGTTAAGAAAATGAGTAACTCATTAAGAGGTCCTATACTTTGTTTAGTCGGGCCACCAGGAGTAGGTAAAACTTCTATTGCTAAATCCATAGCTCATGCATTAAATAGAAATTTTGTTAGAATGTCTTTAGGTGGAGTTAGGGATGAAGCTGAAATAAGAGGTCATAGAAAAACTTATATAGGAGCGATTCCTGGTAGAATAATATATGGAATGAAACAAGCAAAATCAAAAAATCCTTTATTTTTATTGGATGAGATAGACAAGATGAGTAATGATTTTAAAGGAGATCCAGCAGATGCTCTACTAGAAGTACTGGATGCGGAACAAAATAGTACATTTAGAGATCATTATTTAGAGTTAGAATATGATTTATCTAAGGTTTTATTCATAACAACTGCTAATTCATTAGAAACTATTCCTAGGCCTTTACTTGATAGAATGGAGGTTATAGAGGTTTCAGGATATACTACGGAAGAAAAATTTCATATAGCTAAAAATCATTTATTATCTAAGAAGCTAAAAGAACATGAGGTTGATGAAAATAAGATAAAGCTTTCGGATTCTTCTATATATTTTATTATAGAGAATTATACAAGAGAGTCAGGGGTTAGAAGTTTAGAAAGAAAGATATCCTCTCTTATAAGAAAAGCAATAGCAGAAATAGTTGAGAAAGATAAAGAGAAAATAATAATTAACACAAATAAAGCTAAGAGCTATCTAGGTCCCGAAATATTTACATATGAAAAGGTAAGTCAAGATGACAAAGTTGGTGTTGTAATGGGCATGGCATGGACAGGATATGGTGGAGACACTTTACCTGTAGAAGTAACTGTTATGCCGGGAACTGGTAAGTTAGAACTAACAGGTAAGCTTGGAGATGTAATGAAAGAATCAGGAAGGGCTGGTTATAGTTATGTTAGGGCTAATGCGCACCGATATGGAATAGAAGCGGACTTTTATAAAAATAAAGATATTCATATACATGTTCCTGAAGGCGCTGTGCCAAAGGATGGTCCATCTGCAGGTGTTACTATGATTACGGCGATGGTATCTGCTTTAAGTGAAAGAAAAGTAAAACACAATGTTGCTATGACGGGAGAGATAACTTTGACCGGTAGAGTACTTGCTATTGGAGGACTTAAAGAAAAGAGCTTAGCAGCATATAGAGCTGGTATCGATACGGTAATAATACCTAAGGAGAACGAAAAAGATCTATTAAAAATACCAAAGACAGTAAAGAGTAAACTAAAGTTTATATTAGCAGACAATATAGACATAGTATTAGAAAATGCTTTGGTAAAAAACGATTAGAGAGTGAGAATTTATGGAAATAAAGCAATCGGAATTTATTATTTCAGCAGTAGCTCCTGCTCAATATCCTAAAGATAATAGAGTAGAAATAGCTTTTGTGGGAAGATCAAATGTTGGAAAATCTTCTTTAATTAATACTTTAACTAACAGAAGAAAGTTAGTTAAAGTAAGCGGAACTCCAGGAAAAACTAGATTGGTTAACTTTTTTCTGATAAATAATGAATTTTATTTTGTTGACCTGCCTGGGTATGGATACGCAAAAGTTTCAAAGGTTGAGAAGGAGAGCTGGGGTAAGGTAATTGAAGCATATTTAACTAACAGAGAACAATTAAAAAAAATAATACTTCTTGTTGACTGTAGACATAAACCAAGTAGTGATGACATAAATATGTATAAGTGGATAAAACATTATAATTACGGTATTATTGTTGTAGCAACAAAAATAGATAAGCTAACCAAAAATGAACTACAAAAGAATTTAAAAATGATAAGGGAAACTTTATCATTAGATCCAAGCGAAAAATTGTTAACATTTTCTTCACTAAAAAAATATGGAAAAGAAGAGCTACTGGATATTATTAGTGAAGTTTTGTAAATTTAAATAAGTGTAAACAAGGAGAAATTTAAATGACTAAAATTGATATTGGTAAGGATTTCCTTGTATTTCTATTTGTTTATTTACCACCACTTATAGTATTTATAAGATTCTTAAGAGAAAGAAAAAGAAATAATTTAGTACTAGTGATAATTAGTATATTGTACATTATAATTTCTTTATTTACGCAAAACCTGATTCCATTTATCTTTGTATTATTAAATATTAGATATCTAAGAAGTGCAGAATCGTCCTACTACAGCAATGCAAAAAATGAGTACATGTTATCATTTGAGTCGAATTTTAATAACAAGTTTACTATAAGCAACAGATTAGCAGAAGATTATAGTAGATTTAAATTTAGTATTAAGAAACTAAATTTATTATTAGCTATTAAGTATGCACTTCAGTCATATTTAATAACAATTTTAATCTCTGCAGTTTCAACTGCTATTTTTTCTAAAATGAGTATTGAACCCAAGCAGCAGGAAATAGTTACATGGATGTCTGATATGCCACTAGATAAATTTTTAATATTAATTCCAGTTGTCATAATATTTGCACCTGTGCTTGAGGAATTTGTTTTTAGGTGGCTACTATTTGAGAAAGTGTTTAGACCTAGGATAGGTGTATATCTATCAGCAATATTAAGTAGTATACTTTTTGCGTTTATACATTTCAACTTAAGAGCTCTACCTATATTGGTGTGTATAGGTTTATACAATTGTTACCTTATTAATAAAAAGGGATACTGGTATTCGGTGTTTAATCATTTTACTTTTAATTCTGTGACTACGATGGTGCTGTTATTTGAAAAGTTAGGAATGATAAAATTTTAACTGAAAATATAAAAATTAAAGACATATGTTACTTATTGTAACTATGTCTTTAATTTTTTGTATAAGTTCATGTATATTATCTTCTTTTGCTTCCATCTCTTCCATCTTTATTATTTAATGCTTCTTTTAAAAGATTTCCTAAAACTTCCTGTCCATCTGGAGAGGACTGAAGAGATTTTACAGCGTTTAGTACTTCATCCTGAACATTTCTGCTTTGCCCTTTTTCTATATCATCCAATCTATCAGCAAGGGCTGAAAGTTGAGATTTTACTTCGCTTTCATTTAAATTAACTGAATCACTAGCACCTGCTAAAGCACTTAAGTCAAAGTTTCTAAGCATAGAGCTCAGCTGGTTAGTAGTCATATTATTGGCTCCTACTAAAGAGCTGATTATAGATACAATTTGATTTATATCAATATTTTTTAGTAAATCACCAATATTAAATCCACCTACTGGAGAAACATTACTTTTACGATGATGCTTTCCCATTTTATCACTCCTTTATGTTAAGGAGAGCATTTAAATGCTCTCCCTACCTATATATTTACTTTTGAAGCTAGTTTTAGTGGTTGCAGCTGCAGCCACATACTATTAAGATAGCAAGTGTAATTAGAACAGCGTAACGAGCACCTCTTCTTCTATTGAATGCTAATAACAGTAAACCGATTATAGCTGCTAATATTAACCATGAATTACCATAATTAAACATACGTTACCCCCCTTTCTGGGCTGTGGTTTTATTTTACTCTTTTTACTTTATATCTTAAGTTAATTAACTTTTTTTCTAGAGAGTTCAGTATATCTTACGTTTGGAAGTAAGTAGCATATATCAACCTGTAAGATATAATGTTACTTCTCCTTTAAAAGTTTAAGTTATTAATGTCTGTTGTAATAGGAACAACCACAAACTATCAATACAGCAAGTATAATTAGAACAGCATAACGAGTTCCTTTACATCTTCCGAATATTAATAAAAATAGTGCTATTAAAGCTGCTAAAGCTGTTATTGGCATATTACTATTATTATTGTTGCTGCAGTGATGGTGATGTTTACAACACATATCTATTCCCCCTTTTCTAGGCTATGGCTTTATTTAATTCTTTTTACTTTATATCTTAGGTAATAGCATTTTCTAATCATTAGTCTCTTTACAACTTTTTTATGCTTGTTTTATAGTATATACTATTCATTTATTATGGATTTGACACAACAAAAAGGTAATTAAATTAAAATTATAAAAAATATCATAGATGAAGTTTAGTGAAATGTAATATAAATTTTAAAATAATATGAAAATGCACTAAAAAAATTTTGAAATAATACGATAAAAGTAAAGATTAGGATAACTATATTCTGGAGGGAAAACATATGTCTAAAATTTCTCATTTGTTGGAGATGATAATTACACTACAGTACAAAGGACTTACTACAGCAGCAGATTTAGCTGAAGCTCTAGAAGTAGACAAAAAAACAATATACAGATATATAAATAGTTTAAATAAAGCTAATATACCTGTGCACACGAAGAAAGGAAGATATGGAGGTTTCTACATAGACAAAGAATTTTACATGAAGCCATCAAAGCTTAGTGAAGAAGAGTTACAAGCATTACTTATGGCTACACAAATACTTACAGAAAAGAATGGTTTTGTTTTAGAAAAAAACTTACAGACGGCTGTGTCCAAAATAAAAAATATATGTATAAATGACAATGAAGAGTTAAAATGCTTAAATGAGACTGGATTCTTTAGAATGAATGAAATTGGAAATTTACAAGATTTGGAGGATAAAATATCAAAAATAAATTATGCTATAAATAGAGGTAGAAGCATAAGTATAAATTATTTTTCTCTAAATAGGAGTAGTCTAACAGTAAAAAAAGTAGATGCTTATAATTTATTATTTAGAGAAGGTGGATGGTATATTATTGGATACTGTCATATGAATAATACGGTAGAAACTTTTAAGCTGTCAAGAATTAAAACACTAAAAGTAACAGAGGAAATATATATGATACCTCGTACTTTTTCATTAAAGGAATACTTAAATAATAATTGGGGAGTATTTAAAGGTGAGAAAATAAAGGTTTCTATAAAGTTTGATAAAAATGTTTCGGATTTCATAAAAAATGGAAAATGGCATATTAATCAACAAATAGAAGATCAAGAAGACGGATCAATATTACTTAATTTATATTTGGATGATACAGAGGAAATAAAGAATTGGGTTATGAGTTTGGGAAAATATGCAGAGATTGTAGAGCCTAAAAAACTTAGAGATGAGTTGAAAATGGAAATAGAACAAATTTATAAAAAATATTAAAAATTTTATTATATAATGTATAAATAGTGGGGAATAGGATAAAATAAAAAATGTAATTCGGAGATAAAATCTCCTAAAGCATCAAGTATATAACAATCTCTACTTGATGCAATAACCCCCCATCCCCCTTGGGATCGCATATGCGATCCCTTTTTATTATTTCAGATTAATTGATGAGATCTTGAAGTAGTATTTTTCTTTGCTATTTTCATCTGGAGTTAGAGTAATGCTTAAAGTATAATTTTTAATTACATTTTTATCTTTATTAGAAACTCCTCTGAAATTTAGACTCCAAATAAATTCAGATGTATTACCATCTTTATCACACTTATTTTCTGAGAATATAGCATCCTGAAATATGTAGGTGTTATTGTCCTCAGATAGCTTATCTATCATAGATAAACTTTTGTTAGACATGTTAGAAGAAAAAATTTCTTTTGGTTTATATTCTTTGTTTTGAGGAAGGCTCTGAATAAATTTAATAAAAGTGAAGACAGTATCCTTACCTACAAAGGTGTTGTTACTTTCGTAATTATAATTTTTAAATTTGTAATTTAAAAATATATAATTTGATAACCATATGGTATCATTTTGTAATCTTCCTGATATAACTTTAGGTGTTCTATTATTTTTACAATCTATAAATCCTAATATGTTGTTAGAGTTAGAAAAAACATTTTCAAATTTATCTCCTTTCCAAAAAAATACATGTTGAAGAGGTAAATTATTATTCGAAGCTTGTACAAAAATCTCAGGAATTTTATCTCTTGAGACGTCTATAAGAGAGACCCTCATAGGCCAATAAGAGCAATACGATCCTATTGGTGATGAGTTATCCGCTGTTATAATAGAGTAATTTTTATCTTTGGCTTTGAGTGTCAAGGTGTAATTACCATTAACATTTTTGACATATAAAGTTTCTTCCTTTCCATCTCCATTAAAATCTGCTTTAAATTCCTTATTATTAGAAAAATTATTAAAAGTTAAAGATGAATTATTTGATATTAAAATGATTGTTAATAATAGTAAAGTAATAAAAATTAAAACTGAAAAATAAATATATTTCTTCTTTAGAAATATAACCCTAAATTTCATACATTTCACCCCCATTTAATTATATGAATTTATTATATATTTAATTATTATGTACAAAATAAAATTAGGAGTATTTTGAGAAAAAAGAAGGTGATCATTTGAAAAAATAATCTATGTGAAAGGAGAAACATATGCTATATAAGAAAAGAGTTTTAACTATTTTTTTATTAATAATATTAAATTTTAACATTGCATCTTGCTCTTTTAGAAAAGATACCCCTAAGGAAAAGCAATTGAACATATATGTTGATGTTAAAGATAAAGAATCTTTGAATATAGTAAAAATTATCACAGATGAATACAAGAAATCTAATTCTAAAGTAAAACTTACTGTAAACAACGCTATAGGAGGAAATATTGAAGAGGATATAAGCAAGGGAAGCGAACAAGATATAGTGATTACTTCCAGAAATAATATGATAAAATTAAGCAGAAAAGGACTTTTAAATGATTTAGGAAGTCAGTATGATGAAAATAAAGTAAGTGAAAAATATTATAGAATTATGAATGCTTATGGAAGATTTGAAGATAAATATTATGGTATGTCTTTGATTCCTTTTACAATAGAGATATTATACAATAAAAGTGTATTTGCTAAATTAAACTTAACTACACCATCTACAATAAATGACTTAAGAGAAGTACTAAAAAAGTTAAATGATGCAGGTACCAGAATACCTGTAATACTCACTGATGACATAGATATCAATAGTGGATTAGCTTCAGTAGTAATAAATAATAGAGTGAGTATTAGAAAGTTAGAAAGTATGTTTGATAGTGGTCCAGCAGCCTATAAATCTTTAACAGAAATGCAGCAGGCTTTTGATACTATATATGGACTTGTTAGTAGTGGAAATATAAATAAAAATACGTTTGAAATCGGTAACGAAGCTAGTATAGAGAAATTTTCTAAAGGAGATATACCTTTAATTGTCTGTTCGTCCTATTACTCAAATTATTTTAAGGATAATAATATAATGATAGCTGCAGATAGTTCGAATGATCCTTCAACTAAAATGAATATACCTATTATAAGCAATGCGATTATTTGTACACCTATAAACGGTAAGAATGGGGAGGAAATGGGGAATTTTTTGAAATTTATAATAAGTGAAGAATTAAATAAAAAACTTGTAGAGAAAGGTTTTATAACCGGAAATAAAAAAGCTAATAGTAATATAGTAGGAGGAGCAAAAGCGAGTATTGTAAAGCATCTTGAAAATAGTTCAGATGATAGTATAGTATACGTTTATAATATACCAGATAAATTAAGGAGTAGCATAACATCAAAAATAGATCAAATATTAAATGGAAAACATACTGGAAAGGAATGGCAAGAGGCTGTGGATGAGGCATATAAATAAAAAATACAAAGAGCAGTTCTTTTCAAACTGCTCTTTATATTTTTTGCTTATTAATGAGGTGTAGTATTGTTTTTACAACAACTGCAAACCCCATAAAAATATATTTTGCTATCAACAATATCATAGCTAGTGTAACTTTTTACTTTGTCATTTAAATCTGAGAAAGTAATTCCTTCAATGTCATCAACTTTACCACAATTTAAACATTGAACATGAGGATGGGGTTCTACAGTCCCATCGTATCTGAAATTACCTTCTCCTACGTTAATTTCCTGAACTAAATCCACTTCAACTAATGTTTTTAAAGCTTTATAAACAGTTGCCAAACTCATTGTAGGATATTCCGGTTGTAGAGCTTTGTATATAGTTTCAGCAGATGGGTGTTCTTTTGTAGATTTTAAGAATTTATACACAGCAATACGTTGTGGAGTAAGTTTTAGTTTTTTCTCTCTAAAAATTCCAGTTAGGTTATTCATTTACACCCTCCTTACTATATAATTAATTATATTATATAATAAAAATTATTACCTGTCAAAAGTAGTTTTTAGGAAATAATTATTTATATGGTGTTAGAAAGAAATAAGATTATTAATTAGCTTTAAAATATCAATTTCATTTAGGAAAGAATAACTTGATAAGTTTTACACAAATATTAATTATAAATGAAAAGACAAATATTATTTCACTTTTACAAAATAAAGTAAAGTGTAATTGTAAAACGAAACGAAATAAATTATATTGAAGCAATATAAAGAAATATATAATTCGATTATTTATAGATTATGAATTATTTTATTCAAAAATGAAAAAATATACTTTTTTTATGAATTTTTAAATGAAAAAATAATTATATAAATAACAATTTCATAAAAAACAAAATTTAAAAAATGTCTTTCAGTATAAAAATTTATAAAATAATATTGTGAAATATGTAAAATTATACAATATTAGCAGCAAAATATGAAATAATTGTGAAGAATCTACTTGATTTAATGAATTATTCATGTTAAAATTTTATCGGAATGAAAAATATTAATCACAATACTTTATGGGGAGGTAAGTGCATAATGAGCAAGAATGAATTGAAAAAAGAAATTGGTTTGATACCCGCTCTTGCAATCGTTATCGGTATGGTTATAGGTTCTGGAGTATTCTTTAAACCTAAAGCTGTATTTAGTGCAACTGGAGCACCAGGACTAGGTATGATGGCCTGGATCTAGGAGGAATTATATCTGTGGCAGGTGGACTAACAGCTGCTGAAATATCTGCAGCAATACCTAAAACAGGTGGTATGGTAGCATATTTGGAGGAAGCATATGGAGATGTTTGGGGGTACCTTTTAGGATGGGCTCAAACAATTATATATTTCCCAGCAAATATAGCTGCTCTTGCAATAATATTTGGAACACAAGCTGCTTCATTAATGAGTTTAGGCGACGGAACGATAATACCAATCGCAATTATAGTTACTCTTTTCTTAACCGTTATGAACTCATTCGGATCAAAAACTGGTGGTGCTATTCAAACTGTAGCTACTATTGGTAAATTAGTACCTTTATTTGCAATCATAGTTGTTGGTCTTATGAAGGGTGATGGCGGAGTAGTAAGACTATTCCCAATGACAATGGCTAATCATCCAATCGGTACAAGTTTAGGATCAGCACTTGTTGCTACAATGTTTGCTTATGAGGGATGGATAAACGTTGGTGCTATAGCTGGAGAAATGAAAAATCCAGGTAAAGACTTACCAAGAGCAATTATTGGTGGATTATCATTAGTTATGGCTGTTTATGTAATAATAAACGTAGCATATCTATTTGTATTACCTGCAAGTACTTTAGCAGCTACAAAAACACCAGCTGCTGATGTTGCAACAGTAATTTTTGGACCATCGGGTGGAAAAATTATAACAATTGGTATATTGATATCAATATTTGGAGCATTAAATGGTTATATATTAACAGGAGCTAGAATTCCATATGCTATGGCAATAGAAAATAAGTTGCCAGGAAGCAGCTGGTTAGGAAAATTAAGTCCAAAATTCCAGACTCCAATAAACAGCAGTATATTAATGGCTATTATATCAATATTATTAATATTCTCAGGTAAATTTGATCAGTTAACAGACTTGTTGGTATTTGTTATATGGATGTTCTATGTTATGACGTTTTATGCTGTATTTGTTCTTAGAAAAAATCAGCCAAATCTTCATAGACCATATAAAGTACCTCTATATCCTATAGTACCTATCATAGCAATACTTGGAGGGTTATATATAATATTTAATACTTTATTGACTCAACCTTTAAATGCTGGGTTAGGAATTGTACTTACATTAATAGGATTCCCTGTTTATAAAGCTAGAAAGAGCAAATTTAAAAAAGCGGATGATGACATAGCTTAAAATAATCTATAATAAGGACAGTAGAGATATAACAGATATCTCTACTGTTTTTTTATACCCTAGAAAAGCACTACTTTCAATAAGAAGTGAAATCTAGTTATAAAAAGATTTAAAAAACATAAATTTTTATTATTAAAACTACTTGAAAAAAAGGAATTAGTATCATATAATAATAATTGTTAGTAAAAATGTTTTAAATTATGAAAAACTTATATTAAATTATATTTAGATGGGGAGGATATATAATGAAAAAATTTGTTTGTACAGTATGTGGTTATGTTCACGAAGGAGATGCGGCTCCAGAAAAGTGTCCGCAATGTAAAGCTCCAGCTGATAAGTTTATAGAAAAAGTAGAAGGAGAAATGAGTTGGGCAGATGAACATAAAGTAGGTGTTGCAGCAGGAGTAGACCCTGAGGTAATAGAAGGATTAAGAGCTAACTTTACTGGTGAATGCACAGAAGTAGGAATGTACTTAGCTATGAGCCGTCAAGCAGATAGAGAAGGTTTTCCTGAAGTAGCAGAAGCATATAAGAGAATAGCATTTGAAGAAGCTGAACATGCTGCAAAATTTGCAGAATTACTTGGAGAAGTAGTAGCTGCTGATACAAAGAAAAACTTACAGGTAAGAGTTGAAGCAGAGCATGGAGCTTGTCAAGGCAAAAAAGATTTGGCTACTTTAGCTAAGAAATTAAACTATGACGCAATTCACGATACAGTACATGAAATGTGTAAAGATGAAGCAAGACATGGTATGGCATTTAAAGGATTATTAAATAGATATTTTAAGTAAAAAGAAAAGGGATATCTCAGGTTTGAGATATCCCTTAAATGCATTATCATTTAAAATTTATCTGTCAGGTTCTGGCTAGTTTTGTTATAATTGAAATGTAACAAGATAATTAGCTGCTAATTAGATTGGGGGAGTAATGTGAATTTATATTTTGTAAGACATGGTGAAACTGAAAAAAACAAAAGTAAATGTTACTATGGTAGGTTAGATGTAGAACTTACCGATAACGGTATTCTACAAGCAGAGAAGGCAGGAAAATTATTAGAGCATATAGATTTTGATAAGGTATATGCAAGTGAAAAAAAAAGAGCGATAAATACAGCTGAAATTTTGTTGGAAAATAAAAAATATGAATTAATGACCGATGCACGAATAAATGAGAGAGATTTTGGAGATTTTGAAGGTAAGGACCATAAACAATTAGAAGTGCTCTATCCAGAAGAATGGAAACAATGGTGTGAAGATTGGAAAAACGTTTCACCACCTGGAGGAGAAAGCTATATAGATCTCTACAAAAGAGTAAAGAATTATATGGATGATATTTTAAAATTAAATGATGAAAATATACTTATAGTAACTCATGGAGGGGTTATAAGATCGATATATTGCTATATCCTTGGAGGAAACATGGATTATTTTTGGAACTTTGGTTCCAATAATGGTGATATAAGTGTTATAAAATATGAGTATGGTAATTTGTATATAGATAGCATAATTCACGTATAGGTTTAGTATGGAAGGAAGGCATTATAATTATGAAAGAAATCGTATGTAATTTTTTATTGATGATTCAATTTTTAACTAGAATTCCCGTAAATATAAGTTTACCTTGTGAAAAGGATAACTTTAGAAGAGCGTCAATATTTTTTCCGGTTATAGGACTAGTAGTAGGTGGAATTCAGTGGGGAGTATATGAGGCTCTTATAAAAATTTTACCCTTAAATGTAGTAATAGTCTTAGTTTTGGTAATTGGAATTATAGTTACTGGTGCAATACATATAGATGGACTTGGAGATACTTGCGATGGTTTCTTTGCGTTTAAAGGTAATGACAGAGTGATAGAAATAATGAAGGATAGTAGAATAGGGACATATGCATGCATTGCCATAATAATGGACTTGCTTCTTAGATATACAGTTTTATCTTTTGTAGCTCCAAGGTTTTCTTTTGCAATCATAGCAGCACCAATGATATCGAGATATTCTACACTACTTTTAGGATTTAAGGGGAAGACTGCCAAAAGTACTGGCACAGGTAACTTTTTTATAGGAAATGTTGGAATAATTCAATTTATTATTGCATTGGTGATTACAGGAGGAACATTAATGCTGATGATGTCACCAGTACATATAGTTATTTTGTTAGTTTCTGCGTTAGTATTAGCTTCGATACTCAATATATTCTGTGAAAAAGTAATAGGAGGCCTCACGGGAGATACTCTTGGTGCTAATAACGAATTAGTGGAAATATTAACATTAATTATAATTGCAGCTATGTTAAAGCTATAGCTTTAAATAAATTATACTAGGAGGAATTAGTATGTCAAAAATAACTTTAGTTACTGGAGGAAGCAGAAGTGGCAAAAGTACTTTTGCAGAAAAGCTTTTAGAAGATAAAGATGATGTATTATACATTGCAACTGCAATAGTAACAGATAAAGAGATGGAAAAGAGAGTTGAAAAACACAAAAAAAGTAGAAATCAAAAATGGGATACATATGAAGGTTTTAAGGAATTAGATAAGGCATTAAAAGAGCATACTAATAAATATATAATGTTAGAGTGTATAGGAACTATGGTAACAAATTTAATGTTTAGCGAAAATCATGATTTTGATAATATGGATCAGACAGAAATACAGAGACTAAGTATTAGTATAAGAAATGAAATAAATAAAATAATATTAGCAGCGAAGGAAAATGACAAGGAATTAATTATTGTTACAAATGAAGTGGGCTGGGGATTAGTATCAGAACATAAACTAGGCAGAATTTTTAGTGATATGCTAGGTCATATAAATCAATTTATGGCAAGCATAAGTGATGAAGTATATTTGGTATCCTGTGGACTTCCTTTAAAGTTGAAATAATTATATTACATAAAAAGGGGATTTTACATAATGAAAAAGCTTTTTAAAAGAAACTTTCCTATTCTATTAGTAATACTTATGTTTATATCTATTTTTTTAAACGGCTGTAGTTTGAAAAATACAGAACCAGCTGAAAATACAGAATTTATGCTTGGTACTATATGTACAATACAGGTTTATGATGGGAAGAAGGATGAAGCCCTTGCAAAGGCGTTTGAAAGAGTCAAAAAGATAGAAAACGAAATGAGTATAAATAAAGAAGGTACTGAATTTGATGCGGTAGCCAATGCTGCTGGAAAGAATTTTGTAAAAGTGTCTGATGATACCTTTGCTGTTATAAAAAAAGGATTATACTATTCTCAGCAATCTAAGGGGGCTTTTGATATAACAATAGGACCATTAGTTAAGCTTTGGGGAATAGGAACAGACAAAGCTAAAGTTCCAACACAATCAGAAATAGATGCAGCAAAAGCTTTAGTTGGATATAAGGATTTAGTGCTAGATGAAGCAAATAAGAAAGTAATGCTAAAGAGAGCAGGAATGTCAATTGATGCAGGTGGAATAGGAAAAGGTTTTGCGGCAGATGAAGCTGCAAAGGTGTTGAAACAATATGGAGTAAAGCATGCAATTATAAACTTAGGAGGTAATGTGCTAGTTATTGGTAGTAAACCAGATGGGAAACCATGGGGAGTAGGAATACAAAATCCTTTTGACACCAGAGGAAAAGAGGTAGGCGTATTAGGCGCTACTGATAAAACTATAGTTACATCGGGTATATATGAAAGGTATATAGAGAAAAATGGAAAGAAATATCATCATATATTAAATCCATTTACAGGATATCCTATGGATAATTCTTTAGCTAGCGTAACAGTTTTTACAGATGTATCTTTTGATGCTGATGCTATGACAAAATATATTTTTTATCTTGGAGTAGAAAAAGGTCCCGAGTATGTCAAGAAATCTTTACCTGGAGTTGAAGCAATATTTATAACAAAAAATAAAGAGGTTTATGTGACAGAAGGATTAAAGGATAACTTTAAAATAACTAATAATGAATTTAAATTGATAAATAAATAGCTCAATAATACTTAGGTATCATTTAGGGTACTATTTAACTAAAAAGTTCTTTCTTGCATTTAAACCAAAATAAAAATATAATAAATTTATAATAAAGATATATACTAATTCTAGTATAAGAAAAACGAAAAGTGAGGTATTGTTTTATGGAAAAAGTAACAAAGGATATGACAATAGGAGAAACTATAAGATTAAATCCTAAATATGCTGAAGTTTTAATGAACTTTGGTATGGGATGTGTTGGATGCCCTTCAGCGCAAGCAGAATCTATAGAGCAGGCTGCTCAAGTGCATGGCATAGATCTTGATAACTTATTAAGAGCATTAAATTCATTAGCTTAATAGGTAAATGAAAAATCACAGGATAAATATTTTATTCCTGTGATTTTTTATTTATTCATTTTTTAGATTGTTTTTATGTTCGCAAGTAGGACAACTGTGTGTGCAGGATTCTAAATGAATTAGAACTTCTGTATTTTTTAATGAATTTTCAAGACCATTTTCTATATCATCACATATATCATGTGCATCCTTTAAAGACATGTTTTCAGGAAAAACCATGTGCAAATCAATGTATTTTATATTTCCCGATTTTCTTGTTCTTAAGTTGTGAAATTCACAATAATCTGATTTAAATTTACTTATAGTAGTTTCTATAGTATTAATTTCTGTATCCGAAAGTTTTACATCAAGTAAAGGGTTGAAGGCATTTTTTAATAATTCAAAAGACTCCTTTAAGATAAATATGGCAACAATAATTGCAACAATTGGATCAAGAAAATGGAGTTTTGTAATCCAAATTAGAAATAGTCCCATACCTACGCCAAGCGATGTATATACGTCTGCCTTTAGATGAAGAGCATCAGCTTCTAAAGCTATAGAGTCTTCTTCTTTAGCTACTTTGTATAACTTTTGAGATACAAAATAATTTATAGCAGCAGAAATAAACATAACTATAAAACCAATGCTTATTGATTCAACGGCTTCAGGGTGAAGAATTTTTTTAACGGCTTCAATGATTATCCATACAGACGCTGCAAATATAAGAAGAGCTTCTATTACCCCAGAAATGTTTTCAACTTTTCCATGGCCATAGGGATGATCAACGTCTGCTGGTTTATTTGAAATTCTTACTGAAAAATACGCTATAATTGCTGCAGCTAAGTCCATAGTGGAATGTATAGCCTCAGATACTATACTTACTGATCCAGTAAAAGTTCCAACAAATAGTTTCATAATAATAAGACTTGAATTAGACAATATAGAAAGTCTAGCGACATTGGTTTTTTTATTCATTCCTATAAATTCCTCCATAAAATTATTATTATCATTTGATAAAGGATTATAACACAATAATACGCCATGAATCCTTAAAAGTCAATAAAAAATTAATGATATACATTATCAATTGATAAAGAAAATTAATCACAATTCAATAATATAGATATGAGTCTAAGTTTTAAATGTAGTAAAATTAAATTTTTATAAATAATTTTTAATTTTATGTATGAGATTCTTTCTATATCAAATAATAAGTTAGGAAAATATTATGAGTTTTGGTTAGGAGGATTAATTTCATGAAAAAGGTTACGAAAACTATGGATGGAAATGCAGCAGCAGCTTATGCATCTTATGCATTTACAGAAGTTGCTGCTATATATCCAATAACACCATCTACACCTATGGCAGAAGGCGTAGATGAATGGGCTGCTCATGGAAAGAAAAATATATTTGGTCAGACAGTAAAAGTAGCTGAATTGCAATCGGAAGCAGGGGCATCGGGGTCAGTACATGGTTCCCTTGCAGCGGGAGCGTTGACTTCAACATATACGGCCTCACAAGGATTGCTTTTAATGATTCCTAATATGTATAAAATAGCAGGTGAACATTTGCCAGGAGTTTTCCATGTATCAGCTCGTGCAATAGCAGCACATGCATTGTCAATATTTGGTGATCATCAAGATGTAATGGCATGTAGGCAAACAGGATTTGCATTATTAGCTTCTTCTAGTGTTCAGGAAGCGCTAGATTTAGGGTGCATCGCGCATTTATCAGCTATTAAATCAAGGGTTCCATTTTTACATTTCTTCGATGGATTTAGAACATCGCACGAATATCAAAAAATAGAGGTTATTGAATATGATGAGCTTGCAAAGCTAGTTGATTATGAAGCTATAAAACAATTTAGAGATAGAGCTTTAAATCCAGAACATCCAGTAGTAAGAGGTACTGCTCAAAATCCAGATATTTATTTCCAAGGAAGAGAAGTTTCAAATCCATTTTATTTAGCAGTGCCAGATGTTGTGGAAAACTATATGAGAGAAATAGAAAAGGTTACAGGAAGAGTCTATCATCCATTCGATTATTATGGATCACCAGATGCTGAGTACATAATTGTAGCAATGGGATCAGTTTGTGATACTATAGATGAAACTGTAGATTATTTAATGGCAAAAGGAGAAAAAGTAGGATCTATAAAAGTACATTTGTATAGGCCGTTTTCTTTGAAATATTTCTTTGATGTATTACCTAAGACTGTGAAGAAAATAGCAGTTTTAGATAGAACAAAAGAACCAGGGTCATTAGCAGAGCCTTTATATCTTGATGTTGTTAAATTATATGATAAGAGTGACAATAGACCTGTAATTGTAGGAGGAAGATACGGTTTAGGATCTAAGGATACAAGACCATCACAAATACTTGCTGTATTTGATAACTTGAAACAAGAGAATCCAAAGGATGGATTTACTATTGGTATAGTAGATGATGTAACACATACATCACTTCCAGAGGGAGATATTATACAAACAACTCCAGAGGGCACTATTAATTGTAAGTTCTATGGGTTGGGCTCAGATGGTACTGTTGGAGCAAATAAGAGTGCAGTTAAGATTATAGGAGATAAAACGGATTTGTATGCTCAGGCATATTTTTCATATGACAGTAAAAAGTCTGGAGGAACAACTGTATCGCATTTAAGATTTGGAAAGAAGCCTATAAAGTCACCTTATCTAGTGTATAATGCTGATTATATAGCTTGTCATAATAAATCTTTTATATATAATTATGATTTATTAAAGGGACTTAAAAAAGGTGGTACTTTTGTACTAAATTGTCCGTATGATGAAAAAGAGTTAGATGAGAAGATGCCTGCGACTTTGAAGAGATATATCGCTCAAAATAGTATTAATTTTTATACAATAGATGCAGTATCTATTGCGGGAGAAATTGGATTAGGCGGAAGAATAAATATGATTATGCAATCTGCATTCTTCAAATTAGCTAATGTAATTCCAATAGAAGATGCTGTTACGTATCTGAAGGATTCTATAGAAAAAACTTATGGTAAAAAGGGTCAAAAGATTGTTGAGATGAATAAGGCTGCTGTAGATAGAGGAATAGATTCTTTGGTTAAGGTTAATATTCCATCTGGGTGGGCAGAAGCTCAAGATATGAATTCACCAGTTAAGAAAGAACCTGATTTCATTAAAAATATACAAAGACCAATAGCAAGACATGATGGAGATGAACTTCCGGTTAGTACATTTGTAGGTATGGAAGATGGTTCATATCCATTAGGAACTTCTGCATATGAAAAGAGAGGTATAGCTGTAATGGTACCTGAGTGGCAGATAGATAAATGCATACAGTGTAATCAGTGTTCCTATATATGTCCACATGCAACAGTTAGACCATTTTTATTAAATGAAGATGAAGTTAAAAAGGCTCCAGATACATTTAAAACAAAGAAAGCTGTTGGAAAGGGGCTTGAACAGTATGAATATCGCATTCAGGTTAGTCCGTTAGATTGTACGGGATGTGGAAATTGTGCAGATATATGTCCAGCGCCAGGAAAAGCATTAATAATGCAGCCTGCAGATCATGAAATTGAAATGGAAGCAGAAAATTGGGAATTTGCGATGACTGTAACAGCTAAAGATGATGTTATGGATACTAAGACCTTAAAAGGCAGTCAATTTGTAAGACCATTATTAGAATTCAATGGTGCTTGTCCAGGATGTGGAGAAACACCATATATAAGACTTCTTACTCAATTATTTGGTGACAGAATGATAATTGCAAATGCTACTGGTTGTTCTTCAATTTGGAGTGCAAGTGCTCCATCCATACCATATACAACAAATGCTGCAGGAAAAGGTCCAGCTTGGGCAAATTCATTATTTGAAGATAATGCTGAGTATGGATACGGAATGTATTTGGGAGTTAAGCAGATAAGAGAAAAACTAGCTGATTTGATGAAGGAATATATACAATCCGATGGAAACGAACAATTAAAAGAAGCTTTTGATTCATGGTTAAAAGGAATGAATGATGGAGATCAATCAAGGGAAGCTTCAGCAAAGATATTGGAAACTTTAAAGAACTATGATTATAATAATGATGCTACTGTAAAACAAATAGTAGAAAGAAAAGATTTCCTAATTAAGAAATCTCAATGGATTATAGGTGGAGATGGTTGGGCATATGATATTGGATATGGAGGATTAGACCATGTTCTCGCATCAGGAGATGATGTAAATGTATTTGTTATGGATACAGAAGTATACTCTAATACAGGAGGTCAGTCTTCAAAATCTACACCAACTGGTGCAGTAGCTAAACTTGCAGCAGCAGGTAAGAGAATGAGAAAGAAAGATCTTGGTGCAATGGCTATGACTTATGGATATGTATATGTGGCACAAATTGCTATGGGATCTAATATGAATCAAACAATTAAAGCTATAATTGAGGCTGAAAATTATAAAGGCCCATCACTTATAATAGCATATGCTCCATGCATTAATCATGGTATAAAAACTGGCATGGGAACTAGTATAGCTGAAGAAAAGAAGGCAGTTGAATCTGGATACTGGCATCTATACAGATATAACCCACTGCTTGGAGATGAAGGTAAGAATCCATTTGTATTGGAATCAAAAGAACCAACAAAACCATTTAAAGATTTCATTCAGGGAGAAATAAGATATACTTCATTAAAGACTGTGTTCCCAGAAGTGGCAGATAAAATGTTTGATGATGCTGAAAAGAACGCGAAAGAAAGATACGAATTCTATAAGCGTTTGGCAGAAATGAAATATTAAATCTAAATTATATAAATAAGAAAGGGTCACTGATATAGCCAGTAACCCTTTTCTTATAAGTACTATTTTTCGTTTGTGTCAACCCATTCCTTTGCATTCATAACTTCTGTTTCGCTAGGCAGATTGACATTAGAAACTGGTTTTGTATTTTCCATATTAGCCCATGCAGCAGTAGTATGATTTTCTATAGGAACTCCCATAAAACGTTCTTTAAATCTATTTTTTTCCATTATATCCCCTCCTCAATATTATTATCTTCAAAGAAGTAAAAGCTATTAATGAAATTTATACCATGTATTACAATATAGGTTAAATAAGTAGTGTAGGTAAATTAGTTCCAAATTAAGGTTTGAATAGAAATGTGAGATTTAAGGTATTTTAATATAATAAAGGACAATTTATGTTGTTATAAAAACAATAAGTCAATATTACAGACATATTGAGTTGGACTTATGTATATATTTAGGAGGAAAAGCTATGATAGTTGTTTATCATGATGTTGGAGGTACACATTCTACAGCTACAGCAGCAAATATTCATATAGGAAAGTTACCTATAGATTCAATACCCACGAAAGAACAATTAGTTAATTTACCTACATTTGACAAGTTAACTAAAAGTCAAATAGGTACCTTATTGTATATTGGAGAAGATGAATTTGGAACAAAGGTTTATACTATTGGACGGAAATATAAGCCTAAATTGGTTATACCGGCAATAGAAAGTATGTATGCTATTGCTCATGGAAATACAAATGATTTACTAGTTATAGATACACATCCTACTGTTAATATATGGATGAAAATTGGAGGTTTCAGTTCAAGAGCGCTAAATCTTGTATCTTTTGGTAGGCCAATAGTAACTTATGGAACCCTTAAAGCTTATGAAGATATTTCTAATATTGTAAGAAAAGTTAAGCAGCAAGTAAGTAATAAAACTGTTGGAAAGTGATTTATATAACTTTAATTTACTGTAATGATAAATCAAACATCATAAATGGTGGTGTTTTTTAATATGATGAATAATAATTTAAAGAATATGAAATTAAGTAAGGTTCTTACAGATAACATAAATAAATTAAAAACAAAGCTTAACGATTGTCCGGACGTTATATGGAAAAGGATATATTTAAACAATAATAAAGAGGGATATTTTATATATATAGAGGGACTTGTTGATGTGAATTTAACACAAAGAGATTTTATAAATCCTATAATTTTGATGAAATATGAGGAAATACTTAATCAAAAAAATATAGAGAACATACCAGCTAGCAATATTTATTTTGTTTATGACTTAAATGAGATTTTACAAAACATAGTCTCAGGTATAACAGTCTTTATTTTAGATGGTATGGATTATGCAGTGTGTTGTGAAAGTAGAAAATTTGAAAAAAGAAGTGTAGATGAGCCAGAAACAGAAAAAAATGTTAAAGGGCCACATGAAGGTTTTATAGAAGATTTAAAGGTGAACATGTCCATACTAAGAAAAAGAATACGAAACAATAATCTCAAATTCAAGACATTAAAGTTAGGTACTACTACCCATCAAAATGCCGTGATAGCATATATTGAAGATATAGCAAATCCCAAGCTTATAGATAATTTATATAATAAAATGAATGCCATAGATTATGATGGGCTTCTTGCTACAGGATATATACAGCAGCTTATAACAGATTTTAAAAAGTCACCATTTCCTCAATATCAAGCCACAGAGAGGCCGGATAGAGCCATTGCAGCACTTATGGAAGGAAGATTAGTAATTTTATTAGATATAACACCTGTTGCACTTATTGTTCCAGTAAATTTTTTTGCATTTTTTACGGCATTTGATGATTATAGTATTAATTGGTTGTTTGGAAGCTTCTTGAGACTATTGAGGTTTTTTGCTTTAATTATTGCGATTTTTCTTCCAGGTCTATATATAGCAATCACAACTTTTCATTATTATATGATTCCTTTAAATCTACTAGTACCATTAGCTGAGTCCAGATCAAGAGTGTTTCTACCGCCTATTCTTGAAGCATTGGTTATGGAGATAACTATAGAATTTTTACGTGAGGCTGCTATTAGACTTCCAACATATGTAGGATCATCAATAGGCATAGTAGGAGGTATTGTTATAGGTCAGGCTGCAGTTCAAGCTGGAATTGTAAGTGATTTGCTTATAATTATAGTATCAGTAACTGCAATTGCATCTTTTGTGCAACCTACCTATGATATGAGTTTAGCTATAAGATTTATAAGATTTATTATAATGATTTTTTCTTCTATATTTGGAATAGTAGGAATCGTTATATGTGGGGCAATGATAATTGCTCATTTAGTTGTATTGGAATCTTTAGGTCAACCATATTTTCAGCCAATTATTCCTTTAAAGATGAAGGATTTGAAAGATACTATTATAAGAGCACCACTTAATTTATTAAAAAAGAGACCAGAGATAGCAAAGCCTTTAGATAAAAGAAGAGGAAAAAATAATGGAGAATAATAGGAATAGTATAAACTCTACACAAGCAAGACTATTTATGTTAACTGCTGAAATAGGAGTAGGAATACTTTCACTTCCAGCAGACCTTGCTAAAAGTGTCGGACACGATGGATGGATTTGTGTAATAGCCGCATGCTTTATATCAATAGTTGCAGGTATACTAATTGCATTTTTTCTTAAAAGATATTCCGACAGATCAATTTTAGAAATTAACAAACTTCTATATGGCAAATATATAGGTACATTTATTAATTATGTACTAGTAGTATATACATTTTTAATATCTTCATATATATTAAGGAGATTTAGTGAACTTATAAAAATTTCTATCTTAAGAAATACGCCGTCTGTTATTTTAAGTTTTTTTGTTACAATACCTACTATTTATTTAACTTGGTATGGATTAAAAGCTATATGCAGGTATTGTAAATTGTTTTATGCATCTATGGCAACTATGCTGCTTTTACTAGTACTAGTTAGCAAAAATATAAGAATAACATTTCTTCAGCCGGTAGGAGAAGCTGGCCTTATGACTATTATAAAAGGTGTTGGTACCGTATCCTTTTCATTTTTGGGTTATGAACTCTTATCCTTTATTTATCCTAATATTGAGGATAAGAATAAAGTTGTTAAATCTACAATAATTGCAACTTTTTTATCAGGAATTTTTTATGTATTAATAGTTATAGTATGTACAGGTGTATTTGGAGAAAATAGAATGAAATTCATGACATTCCCAACCTTTAGTTTATCTAGAATATACAAATCTGAAGTAATTGAGAGAGTAGACTTATTCTTTATATCGTTTTGGATGCCTATTACCACTGGAGCAATGCGCAATTATTATTTTTGTACATATGATAGCTGTTACAGGCTTTTAAACATAAAAAAACCTAAAGTTCTTCATACTTTAGTACTAATTACAACTGTGGTTGTGAGTAGAATACCTAAAAATGTAATACAAGTTGAAAAGCTTGGAAAGCTGGTTAATATATATGGTATTTCAGTTATAGGATTTCTTTTGATAAGTTATGCATTATCCTTTGCTAACAAAAGAGGTGTAGTTGATAATGAAGGGAGTAATTAAAAAAAAAATAGAAAGAATTATTATAGTTTTTATAATAACTACTCTTTCAAGTACAATTTTTACAGGATGCTGGGATCAAAAAATTTATGAAAGAGTTGGTTTTATATTGTTATTAGGATTAGAGTCTTCAAAGGAAAAGCATAAAAAATTATTAGTTACTTATGCAAATCCTGCTATAGGACTAGGTAGAAAAAATCAAGTAGAATTAAATGTCCAAGAAGCAGATTTGCTGAGGCAAGCAAGGGAAATAGCGAGGACAAAAGCTTCCAGGCCATTAGAGGCAGGAAAAATTCAAGAGATTCTTATTTCAAAAGAATTGGCGGAAAAAGGAGGAATTCATGACCTATTATCAATATTCTCTCGGGATCCTTTAAATCCTGCATTAGCAGATTTAGTTGTGGTAGATGGAAGTCCTAATGAGTTATGTAAAAAATCAATTCTTTTTCCAGACAAGCCAAGAGTTGGAATATACATACATCAACTCCTTGAAGCTGCTTCAAAAGATTCAAAAATAGTAGAATCCAGAATTTATAATTTTGATACCCAATATTATGCAGAGGGATTAGACACCATAATGCCTATTGTAAAATTAGAAACAAATTCAGTTAAAATTGTAGGATCAGCATTATTTTCAAGAGATAAAATGGTAGGAAATATTGATGTCAAACAAACAACTTTAATGGTAGCAATGAGAGAAAAAATAAACCGAGCAGCAGAATATATATGCAAAGTTCCTAATATAGAAGATGCTCATAGCAATACTAAAAGTGGTATAGCATTTACTATTAAGGATTCGAAAAAAAAAATAAATGTAAGCATAGACAATGGAAAACCGAATATAAATATAAAACTAAAATTTAGAGGAATGATTGATGAATATATATGGGATAGCATGGACAAAGAAGAGAAGTATAGAGAAGTACAAAGCAATATAACTGATGAGCTTAAAAATGAATGTATCAATATAATTAAGTATACTCAAGAAGTGGGGAGTGACCCCTTGGGAATTGGAGATATAGTAAGAGCTAAACATAATGATTATTGGAAAAAGGTTAACTGGAAAGAAGTTTATAAAACTGCTCAAGTAAATGTAGATGTTAAACTTGAAATATTAAATCATGGATTAATATATTAGTTTTAATCAGCAATATAGGTATATGAATAATTTTTCATGAAAAAACTATATGATGAGAAATTCATAATTATAAGTAGAAATTTAAATTTGAATTGATTCCAAAGCTGTAAAGACCTTTCTATATTTTAAATTATAATAAATTTCAGAGAGATAAAAGCTTATAAAATTAGAAAAGGCATCAGAAGAGCTAGATACTACATAATAAGGTTAAATAAAAAAAGTTGAAGGCTAAAAATTTATCCTTCAACTTTTTACTGGTCATCGTAAAGATTTAGCATAAAGCATATGAATATAGACGAATAAAATATATTTTAACCTCCAAGAGTAATATCTTGCTTATCATACCAATCAATGGCTTCATAGAAATGTGAAGGTTTGAAATCAGGCCAGTAATCATCTATTATGTAAAAGTCTGAGTATACTGATTGAACTGGCAAAAAGCCGCTAAGTCGTCTTCTTCCACCCCACCTTATAATTAAATCTACTCTAGTAATATCAGAAGACTTTAAGTAATTTAGTATAGTATTTCTATTATTTGTAGATAAATCATTTGCATTTCCTAAATCCCATTCCCAGCCATAGTTAACTAAGAAATTAACCTTCATTCCTCCCTTTCCAAATTGTTTTCTTTTAGTAAAGGGAAGAAGTTCTTTTGGAAACATGGGTGATGAGCTATTGCCGACAACTAAAAGGGAAGCATCTTCTTTAGATAACATTTTTACTGCCTCTATACATGCTGCAGTAAAGGCTTTCGTTTGTAGTGCTGGTCTTTTAGTATTGTCAGTAGTAAAACCATAGTAAGTTAATTCTTTTACTCCAAGTTCTTTGCATATTTTAAATAATTGCAATCCGGGATTAAGTCCAGGACCATAACCTTGCTCTTTACCTAACCCTTCTCTAACGGCCCAACGTCTGTTTCCATCTGGTATAATACCAATATGATTTGGAATTCTCATTTTGTAGCCTCCTATTATATCAACTATTAATCACAGTATTACCATATTATAAGGCTTTTATTCCATAATAAACCAAACTAAAGATTACATATTCTTTGACAAAGATAAAGTGCACGTAGAGGTTTTAAAATATAAACTTCTACGTGCACTTTAATTTTTGGTGGATTTCATGTAAATCACTTTTTTGTAATTTCATGAATAAGTATTGGGGTAGTTTCATTATTATAGGTTACATTATAAGTAAAATTACTGTTTATGCTTTCAATAAAAGATCTAATCCATACTTCTCTAAGCTTATAAAAAATATTTATATTGCCACCAACTTCTTCCCAATGGCTTTTATGGAGACATCTTTCGGTTTCCCATTGAACTTTATTTTCAGTACTTAGGGTGATAGAGTTTACTCTATCACATGGCATTCCTTCCATAATGTAATTATTTATAGTGTTATAAAATTCTTCTGCACTTGAAAATGAAGAGTTTTCTTTTTCAAATTCTCCACATTCTGCCCCTTGTTCTGAATATGAAGTTAAAGCTATATCTAAGACATCATCGCTATTATACTTATTCGATATTTCTGTTATGAAAGCTGCATGTCTTGTTTCAGCAATTGATATTTTATTCTGAAGCCATCCATGAATATTGGATACATCTATTAACTCTTCAAGAGGTTTGTTAGGCAATGGATAACCATACTTTTCTGCTATGCTGTTATATAAATTTGTTACTTCATCACCATATTTGTCTTGATATGCTTTAACTAAGTTTGCCTCTAAATTTTCATATAATTTTATTTTATTAAATAACCATGTATGAATAGGCGCTAAAAATTTACTCATTCTTATATCTCCTTTCAAGATAACAAAAATATTTACATTCTATCCTAAGTAATAAGGATAGAAACATGACATTAAAATTTGATTTCTATAAGCGTTATTCTATGCACTTATTATATTATTAAACAAACTTTTTTTCTGTAACGCTGGTTACCGATTTATTAGAATATTGTTGATAAAATGTAGTCATTAACGGGAAAACAACAGAATTTAAATTGCAAAGAAATTGTGTATTAATGAGGAGGAGTAAAAAATGAAGATAAATAGCGATATGTTAATTGGAGAACTTTTAAGATTAAATAGCAAGGCTGCAGAGGTATTAATGAAGAATGGTATGGGATGTGTAGGATGTCCATCTTCACAAGCTGAATCATTAGAACAAGCAGCAGCTGTTCATGGAATAAGTTTAGATAAATTATTACAAGATTTAAACAAGGAACTTGGAGATGACTCAAGTACAAATTAAGTAGAATGTATTGGTTGAACAATTTAAATTGGCACCAATAAGTACTTGAAAACGAGATTTAAAAGAAATATTAGTATAAGAGATATAAAGAAGGCTGTTGCACTTATAGATATCCACGGCCGACACTTAACTTATGCTACGGGATATATTTACATTCTTCCAGCACGATAAATACTTTTGACAAGTCTAAAGCCCATATTTTTAAAAAAGCTAAGAATCTTTGATAACTCGCTGTGCTCAAACAATCAAATCTTCTAAGCTTTTTCAAAAATATGAGCTAAGACTTGTAG
>NZ_JAEEGC010000220.1 GCF_019207025.1 Clostridium thailandense
GGATTGAAAAAAGGCGGTAAATTCTTATTAAATACTATCTGGACTCCAGAAGAAGTAGAAGCAAATTTACCAGCTTCATATAAGAAATTTATAGCTGAAAATAATATTGAATTCTATACTCTAAATGCTGTTAAAATAGCTCAAGAGATAGGACTTGGCGGAAGAATCAACATGATAATGCAATCAGCATTCTTCAAGATTGCTAACGTTATTCCAGTTGAAGATGCTATTAAATACTTAAAAGATGCAGTTGTAACTTCATATGGTAAGAAGGGACAAAAAGTTGTTGATATGAACAACGCTGCTATCGATAAGGGTGTTGAATCAATAGTTAAAATAGAAGTTCCAGCTGCTTGGGCAAGTATTGTAGAAGAAGCAGCAGCAACTACTGAAATTCCAGAATTCATAAAGAACATAGTTATCCCTATGAACAGACAAGAAGGAGACAGTCTTCCTGTAAGTGCATTCTTAGGAATGGAAGATGGTACATTCCCACAAGGAACTTCTGCTTATGAAAAGAGAGGAACTGCAGTAGCTGTTCCAGAATGGGAAATGGACAAGTGTATACAATGTAACCAATGTTCATTCGTATGTCCACATGCTGCAATAAGACCAGTACTTTTAACTGAAGAAGAAGCAGCTAAAGCACCAGCTGGATTACAATTTAAGGATGCCGCTGGAGCAAAAGGATTTAAATTCCATATGGCTGTATCACCACTTGATTGTTTAGGATGCGGAAACTGTGCTGACATCTGTCCAGCTAAGGAAAAAGCTTTAATTATGAAGCCGCTTGATACTCAATTAGATAAGACTGCTGCATGGGATTATGCTATGACAGTATCACCAAAAGCAAATCCAATGAACAAATTCAATGTAAAAGGAAGCCAATTTGAGAAGCCTTTACTTGAGTTCTCAGGATCATGTGCAGGTTGTATGGAAACTTCATATGCTAAAGTTGTAACTCAATTATTTGGTGACAGAATGATGATAGCTAATGCTACTGGATGTTCATCAATCTGGGGAGCATCAGCACCAGCAACTCCATATACAGTTAACCACAGAGGACATGGACCATCATGGGCAAACTCATTATTTGAAGATAATGCTCAATTTGGACTTGGAATGTTCCTTGGAGTTGAACAATTAAGAGATAAATTAGCTATGAATGCAAAAGAAGTATTAGCAGGAAATGCAAGCGCAGAATTAAAAGCAGCCCTTCAAGAATGGTTAGATAACATAGATCTTGGAGAAGGTTCAAGAGAAAGAGCAGATAAAGTAATAGCTGCAATCGAAGCTGCAAATAGTGACTGCAGTCTAGTAAAAGAAATATATGACAACAAGGATTTCTTAGTTAAGAGATCACACTGGATGTTTGGTGGAGACGGATGGGCTTATGACATCGGATACGGTGGATTAGATCATGTTCTAGCATCAGGCGAAGACGTAAATGTATTTGTATTTGATACAGAAGTTTACTCAAATACAGGTGGACAATCTTCAAAAGCAACACCAACAGCTGCTATAGCTAAATTCGCAGCTAGTGGTAAGAACACTAAGAAGAAAGACCTTGGAATGATGGCTATGAGCTATGGTTATGT
>NZ_JAEEGC010000221.1 GCF_019207025.1 Clostridium thailandense
AGTCAAAACTTTATTTATAATAGTGTTTACCATACGTAAGTGAAGTTGTAATATCACTGTTTTGATTTAATATATTATAAATATCAACTATGTCATTAAATAATTCATCTATACAACTTCGTGCTCTATTACTAAAAATACAATTTTTCACCCTATTCCAAATGTTTTCTTGTGGATTTAAATCAGGGGAATAGGGTGGCAAATTTATAAACACTAAATTTTTTTTATTATCAAGATAGCTTTTCATACCATCACAATTGTGAATACGAGCATTATCCATTATTATATAAATTGTTTTACCGGAATTGATTTCAAGTAAAAGATCAATAAAGTTACAAACGTGATTATTACAGATACTTTCTTCAGAACTATATACATCAGCAAATGTTTCAAATTTTCCGTGAATGGTGCTAGCTCCAATAATATTAACTCCAATGTGAGGGTTGTTTTTTTCAAGGATAGGTGACACTCCTTTAACACTCCAACTTCTACGATTTTGAGATTCTAGTCTAATATAAGTTTCATCCATGGCATAAATCATAATATTAGAAGAACTTTCTGCAGTTTCCAAAATTATTTTCATTTTTTTTAAAATTCTCTTTTTCTAATTCATCCGCCTTACTAGGCTTAGGTTGAGCCCTTTTAAATGTGTAATTTTCACTTTTTAATATTCTTCTAA
This sequence comes from Clostridium thailandense, assembly GCF_019207025.1. Taxonomy (GTDB): domain Bacteria; phylum Bacillota; class Clostridia; order Clostridiales; family Clostridiaceae; genus Clostridium_AM; species Clostridium_AM thailandense. The sequence continues at coordinate 680 of NZ_JAEEGC010000221.1, forward strand.
TAGTTTCATCTGAATAAGAAGTGTCATATTTTTTATTTATATATTCTGCTAAAAGTGGGGTAGTCCAATTAAAACCAATAAGGTTATGGCTATTAGGGGTAGATTCGTTCAAGGTTTTTATTAAATCATTTTTCATTTCAGCAGTGAATTTACTTGTGGACCCGCCTCGATTATCAATAAGCGAATCGATACCTAGATCATTCCATTTATTCACACAAGCTACTACTGTAACTAACGATTTTTGGATATCAGAAGCAATATATTTATTATTAAAACCTTGTAATCTTAGTATTATAACTGTTAATATTCTTCTAGAATAATTACTTTTTTCTTTATTTCTCATTGTTTTTAATTCTTCAAGTGTATATCCATGATCATCAATTTCAAATGCTTTTCTACCCATTTTTAACAACTCCTTATTTTCTGATTCTATCATAAATAGGGAGGTTTTGTAAATAAAGTTTTGGTTGTGTTTATCTATA
>NZ_JAEEGC010000222.1 GCF_019207025.1 Clostridium thailandense
ACTGTTCCATCTTTCTTAAAGGCTGGCTTTAATTTTCCTAAAGCTTCTGCTGTTGTTCCAAATCTAGGGAATTCATCTGTGTCAAATACTATTTCTCCCTTTTTATTTTTTATAACTACAGGAACTATTTCATCTTTGAATCTGCCTTCCTTTATAGCTCTTTCTGCTTTTTGTTGAGAGGCTGCTGCAAATTTATCCTGCATTTCTCTAGTTAAATTCCACTTCTCAGCTATGTTTTCTGCAGTCATTCCCATGTGGTAGCCTTGGAAAGCATCTGTAAGAGCATCATTTACCATTGTATCTACAATAGCTCCATTGCCCATTCTTTGTCCCCATCTTGTAGTAGGAAGTACATAGGGTGCTGCTGACATGTTTTCCATACCACCAGCTATTACAACCTCTGCATCTCCTGCTTTTATCATTTGAGCTGCTAAACTAACTGCTCTTAAGCCTGAACCACAAACTTTATTTAATGTAAAGCCTGGTACTTCTTCTGGAAGTCCCGCTTTTATTATTGCTTGTCTTGCAACATTTTGACCAAGACCTGCTTGTATAACGTTACCCATTATAACTTCATCAACTAATTCTGGCTTAACCTTCGCTCTATTAAGTGCTTCTTTAATAACTATAGCTCCTAATTCTGCTGCTGGAACATCCTTTAAAGCTCCTCCAAATTTTCCAACTGCAGTTCTAACTGCACTTACAATAACTACTTCTTTCATTGTGAACCTCCTATATATATCCAATAATAACATTTAACTTACAAAAACATTTTAGAGGACAGAGGACAATTGACATAGGACAATGAAGGAGGATTTTTCTCCGCTACACTACGAAAAATCTTTAATTTATATAGATTAGCGATGTTTTGCCTTAGCAAAACAAGCCTAAAAAAACAAATTAGTTTTCTGACGAAAGGAAGAAAACTTTCCTTCACTGTCCTCTGCCCTCTGTCATTTGTCCTCTAGCAATTTTGTACAATGTGGTTTTCTACTTAATTTCTACGCTTCCATAACTTTTAAGTTATCATCAATTACTAGATCAGCTTCAGTAGCACCTAATATATCTTCAATAGTTACTCCCTC
>NZ_JAEEGC010000223.1 GCF_019207025.1 Clostridium thailandense
TAGTGCTTCAAAGCCTTCCTTTCTTCCAAGTCCTCTTCCGCCTGCAACTATTATCTTAGCTTCTCCAATGTCAACACAATCCTTAAGAGCTTTAACTACATCTAATGTTTTTGTTCTTATATCTGATTCTGTTACATTTGCAGCTACCTTTTGGATTTCTCCAGCTCTTCCAGTATCTTTAGCTAATTTTTCAAACACTCCTGGTCTCACTGTAGACATCTGTGGTCTGTGGTCTCCACAAACTATTGTAGCCATTAAGTTTCCACCAAAAGCTGGTCTTGTCATAAGTAAATTTTTATTTTCTGGATCTATATCAAGTGATGTACAATCAGCTGTAAGTCCTGTAGCAAGTCTTGCTGCTACTCTTGGAGCTAAGTCTCTTCCCATAAAAGTAGCACCTACTAATATGGCCTCTGGCTTAACTTCACCAGCTAAATCGCATATAACCTTTGTATACCCATCTGTTGTAAAGTGTTTTAATAATGGGCTGTCAGCATATATTACTTTATCAGCTCCATAAGCTACTAATTCTTTTGCTATGCTATCTATATCACTTCCAAGTAAAAGAGCTGTTAACTGAACTCCTAACTTGTCTGCTAAATCTCTGCCTTTTCCTAATAATTCTAAGGATACCTTTTGAAGCTCTCCGTCTCTTTGCTCAGCAAATACCCATACGCCTTTGTAATCTGCTATATTCATCTTAATTACCTCCTATTTTTTATATGAAACTCCTTCTCCTATCGTCGAATGAGTAAGCGATTCACTCCAAATCAAAGATTTGGGTTCTCTGCTTAGATGTAGTGTTTCTCTTTTAATTTTGAAACTGCACATGCTGCTGCTTCTTTTGCTGGTAGATTTACTACTTCACCTTGTCCTTTTGCTTCTTTAGTCATTGACTTTTTAACTTTTGTTGGTGATCCAGCAAGTCCAAGAAGAGATTTATCTACATCTATGTCAGCGGCACTCCAAATTTGCACTTCTTTATTGTATGTATTGAATATATGGCTCATGTTCATATATCTCGGCTCATTTAACTCTTTTATAGCTGTTAAAAGTACTGGAGTTTTAACACTTATTACCTCATATCCATCTTCCCATGCTCTTTGGACTTTTAATGATTTTCCTTCCACATCTACTTTTTCTACATAAGTAATTTGCGGAATATTTAAATGTTCAGCTATTTCTGGTCCAACCTGTGCTGTATCTCCATCTATAGCCTGTCTTCCTGCAAATATTATGTCATACTTTAATTTTCTTAAAGCTCCTGCTAATGCATTTGATGTAGCTAAAGTATCTGCTCCAGCAAAGGCTCTGTCTGATATAAGTATTGCTTCATCAGCCCCCATAGCTATAGCTTCTCTTAAAGCTTTTTCTGCTTGTGGTGGTCCCATGCTTATTATTGTAACCTTACCACCAGTCTTTTCCTTTAATACTAATGCCTCTTCTAATGCATTTTTGTCATCTGGGTTTATTATAGAAGGAACGCCATCTCTTATAAGGGTTCCTGTTTTTGGATCTATCTTAACTTCTGTAGTATCTGGAACTTGTTTTAAGCAAACTACTATATTCATTCCTCTTATCCTCCTTAACCTATTCCTATTTAAATATATTTCCTGAGATAACCATCTTTTGAACCTGTGATGTTCCTTCATAGATTTCTGTTATCTTAGCATCTCTCATCATTCTTTCTACTGGATAATCTTTTGTATATCCATATCCTCCAAATAATTGGACTGCCTTTGTTGTTACTTCCATTGCTACATCTGCTGCAAATAATTTAGCTCTAGCTGCTTCTACAGTATATGGAAGCCCTGAATCCTTTTTGAATGCTGCCTTATACACTAAGTGTCTTGCTGCTTCTATTTTTGTATCCATTTCAGCTACTGCCCACGCAAGCCCTTGGAACTTATCTAAAGATCTTCCAAACTGTTTTCTTTCTTTCATATAATTTATTGCTTCATCGAAAGCACCTTCTGCTATTCCAAGTGCTTGGGCTGCTATACCAATTCTACCTCCATCAAGAGTACCCATGGCAACACCAAAGCCTTTTCCTTCTTTACTTAATAAATTCTCCTTTGGAACTACGCAGTCTTCAAATATAAGCTCAGTTGTTGAAGAGGCTCTTATTCCCATTTTATCTTCTAATTTTCCTATTGAGAAACCTTTAAAGCCTTTTTCAACTATGAAAGCTGATATTCCCCTTGTTCCTTTGCTTCTGTCTGTCATAGCAAATACTATAAAGACATCTGCTGCTCCACCATTTGTTATAAATATCTTTTGTCCGTTTAGTATGTAGTTATCTCCTTCAAGAACAGCTGTTGTTTGTTGTCCTGCTGCATCTGTTCCTGCATTTGGTTCAGTTAATCCAAAGGCTCCTATTTTTTCACCTTTTGCAAGTGGTACTAAGTATTTTTTCTTATGATTTTCTGTACCATACTTGTCAATTACTGATGCACATAGTGATGTATGGGCAGAAAGAATAACTCCTGTACTACCGCAAACTTTTGATAATTCTTCAACTGCTAATACATATGAAAGAGTGTCTCCACCTGCTCCACCATATTCTTTAGAAAATGGAATTCCCATCATCCCATATTTAGCCATTTTTTCTACTGTTTCCATAGGAAATCTTTCTGTCTCATCGATTTCTGCAGCTAAAGGTTTAACTTCTTTTTCTGCAAATTCTCTTACCATTTGTTGTACTAATTGCTGTTCCTTTGTAAATGTAAAATTCATTTTTTGTTACCTCCTATCTATTCTTAAAGCACTTTACTCTCTTTCCACTATTAAAGCTGTTCCCATTCCCCCGCCTATACATAGAGTTGCTAAACCTTTTTTGGCATCTCTTTTTTGCATTTCGTAAAGTAGAGTTGTTAATATTCTTGTTCCTGAGCATCCAACTGGATGACCAATTGCAATAGCTCCACCATTTACATTAACCTTGCTCATATCAAAGTTTAAATCCTTTGCTACAGCTAAGCTTTGTGCTGCAAAAGCTTCATTTGCTTCTATTAAATCAATATCCTCTATTGATAAATTTGCTTTTTCTAAAGCTTTCTTTGTAGCATGGAATGGTCCATATCCCATTATTGCTGGATCTAATCCTTTTGACCCATAAGAAACTATTTTAGCCATTGGCTTAATTCCAAGTTCCGCTGCTTTTTCAGCACTCATAACTAATATAGCTGCTGCTCCATCATTTATTCCTGAAGCATTTGCTGCAGTTACAGTTCCATCTTTCTTGAAGGCAGGCTTTAATTTTGCCATGCCTTCTATTGTAGCACCAAATCTTGGGAATTCATCAGTATCAAAAACTATTTCTGCTTTTTTAGTTTTGATTACCACTGGTACTATTTCATCTTTAAATCTACCTTCTTTTATAGCTGCTTCAGCTTTATTTTGTGATGCAACTGCAAATTCATCCTGCATTTCTCTTGTTAAATTCCATTTTTCAGCTATATTCTCTGCTGTTATTCCCATATGATAACCTTGGAACGCATCTGTAAGGGCGTCATTTACCATTGTATCTACAATAGTTCCATTTCCCATTCTTTGTCCCCATCTTGTAGTCGGTAATACATATGGTGCTGCAGACATATTTTCCATTCCTCCGGCTACGATTACATCAGCGTCTCCTGCCTTTATCATTTGAGCTGCTAAGCTAACTGCTCTTAAACCCGAACCACAAACCTTATTCAAAGTAAATGCCGGAACCTCTTCTGGTAAACCAGCTTTTATAACAGCTTGTCTTGCAACATTTTGTCCTAAGCCTGCCTGTATAACGTTTCCCATAACTACTTCATCAACTAATTCTGGCTTAACATTTGCTCTTTTAAGCGCTTCTTTAATAACTATAGCACCTAATTCTGCTGCAGGAACATCTTTTAAAGCTCCCCCAAATTTTCCCACTGCTGTTCTAACAGCACTTACAATAACTACTTCTTTCATTTTCATCCTCCTATAAGTATATATATCCACTACTGACATTTAATTTATAAA
>NZ_JAEEGC010000224.1 GCF_019207025.1 Clostridium thailandense
CCGTAAGGCAGTTATTCCAACCTATTCAGCTGAAGAAATTGGAGAGGTAAAACAAGTTAAAGTATGCTGCACTCAATATGTTGAGCCACCTAAGAGAGAGTCTGGTATCAAAATTCAAGAAAAAGATGCTGTACTTGCAGTAAGTACTGCTTTAGAACAAATGAAAAAAGATAAGGCAATCTAATTAAGGAGGGAAAATAGAAGTATGAAAGCATTATTGTTCATGGAAACAGATGGGGAAAAAGTACTAGGTGGAAGCCTTGAATTGATTAGTGCAGCTAAGGCATTAGATGCAGAAGGAACAGTTCTTATTGTAGGCAGTCGAGCTGCTGCAGATATGGTAGCTGCTTTTGGAATTCCTGTTATTTGTATAGACACTGCTTCAGATTGTGATACGGTTACAGCAGTATTGGAAGAAGTTGTTAAGGAACAAAATCCAGAGATCGTTTTATTATCAAATACAGCGCTAGCTAAAGATATTGCACCACGTATTTCAGGACGTATGGGTTTAGGCTGTGTAAGTGATGTAATAGGAATGAGTAAAACTGATGGTAAAGTTATATATACTAGACCGGCTTATGGTGGTACAGTTTTAGAAAATATCGAAATAGAAGGCACAGCAGTAGTTACAGTTAGAAGTGGAAGTTTTCCAAAACCTGAAGAAGGCTCTAAGGCAGCTGTTACAGAGAAAAAAGTAGAAATTCCAGCAGATGCTATTAAGGCAAAAATTATTGATAAGGTAAAGGACATTTGTGAAGCTGTTAACTTGGAGGAAGCAGAAATTATTGTTTCTGGCGGTCGTGGAATGGGAAATGCAGAAAACTTCAAACTTGTTGAGGAATTAGCAAATGTACTTGGAGGCGTGGTAGGTGCCACAAGACCACCAATTGAAGATGGGTGGATTTGTCGTTCACATCAAGTTGGACAATCAGGAAAGATAGTAACACCAAAACTTTATATTGCATGTGGAATTTCTGGAGCAACTCAACATACATCAGGTATGTCAGGTTCTAATTATATTGTGGCAATTAATAAAGATGAAGAGGCTCCAATTTTTGAAATTGCTGATGTAGGTATTGTTGGAAATGTAAATGAAATTCTTCCAGTTATGATTGAAGAAATGAAGAAAGCAAAAGAAGAAGCAAAGTAAAGCTTCTATGAAATTATTTGTAAAATTTTTTATTTAAGAACTATTAAAGATAGGTCCAGATAATGAGGGAAGGGTTATATGATCAAAATATAAATGGTAACATCAGAAAAATTAGATAGGGGGAAAAATAAATGTTATTTGTAAAATTTTTATTAGCTATATTACCAATTATTTGGCTCATAGTTGCATTGAGTAAGTTAAAAATGGCAGGTCATAAAGCTACTTTTATTGCACTTATTCTTACAGTAATTTTATCTATCGGTTTTTGGAAATTGAATGCACTGTATACTATATCGGCAGTATTAGAGGGAGTACTCAACGCCTTATGGCCAATTTGTTTAGTTATTGTTGCAGCTTTGTTTGCATATAATTTGACTTTACGTACAGGTGCAATGGACTCCATAAAGAAAATGCTTGCTGGAGTTTCTATTGACAAGAGAGTTTTGGTATTAATTATTGGATGGGGATTTGGTAACTTCATGGAAGGTATGGCAGGATTCGGTACAGCAGTTGCTATTCCAGCATCTATGCTGGCTGGTGTTGGATTAAATCCATTTGCAGCCGTTGTAGCTTGTTTAGTTGCCAATAGTACACCAACTGCCTTTGGATCGGTTGGAATACCTCTAGTAACACTTTCATCAGTAACTGGAATTACATCTCACGTATTAGCAGCAAATACTGCAATGATTGAAGTAATTCTTAGCTTCATCAGTCCATTTATTATGGTATGTATTGTGGGTGGTGGAATAAAGGCATTAAGAGGAGCATTTGTTATCACATTAGTTGCAGCATTATCATTTGTACTACCTTGGTATGTTACAGCAACAGTAGTTGGAGCTGAATTACCAGATATAGTAGGTTCTATTTGTTGTATGATATGTACGGTTATTGCAGCAAGAATCCTAAATAAAAAACCTCAAGACGAGTATAGCATTGAAACTAAGGATAAGAAGGAAGAAACAACTTTACCAGTAACTAAAGAAGAAACAGCTGCATCAGTAACTCTTAATAACGGAGAAGCTATATCCTTTGGTAAAGCAGTACAGGCATGGAGTCCATTCATATTAATATTCATAATGTTAATAATTACATCAACTTTATGTCCAACAATTAATCATTTAATTGCAAAATACAAAACCGTTGCTGTTGTATATGCTGGCAAAGGTGGAGGTAAGTTGACTTTTAGTTGGGTCAATACACCAGGTGTTATAATCTTTGTTGCTGCAATTATTGGAGGTATTATTCAAGGTGCAAAAGCATCAACAATGTTAGAGGTATTGATTGCTACATTAAAAGCAAACTGGAAAGCAATGGCTACAATTTGCGCAGTTATGTCAGTAGCAAAGGTAATGGGTTATAGTGGAATGATTGCAGATATTGCAAGTCTTTTAGTTGTAGTTACAGGAAGAGCATATCCAGCGATTTCTCCATTAATCGGAGCTATTGGAGCATTTGTTACAGGTTCAGGTACATCAACCAGTGTTTTATTTGGAGGATTACAAGCAAAAACAGCTCAAAATCTTGGACTTTCTGCATCATGGATGGCAGCTGCAAATGTTCTTGGAGCAGGTATTGGAAAGATGATTTGCCCTCAAAGTATTGCAATTGGTGCAACTGCAATTGGTAAATCTGGTTCGGAAAGTAAGATTTTAGGAAGCGTGTTTAAATATTTTGTACTTTATGTAGTTATTGGTGGCGTAATATGTTTTTTAGGAACATTAATATAAACCTGAGTATAGGTTAAAAAAATTTAGAAAGGAAGTTTTATTATGACTCAGTATAATCAATTGACAG
>NZ_JAEEGC010000225.1 GCF_019207025.1 Clostridium thailandense
TTCATTTGTTCTAAAGCAGTACTTACTGCTAGTGTTACATCTTTCTCTTGAATTTTGATACCAGACTCTCTCTTAGGAGGTTCAGCATATTGAGTGCAGCGCGCTTTGGCTTTTTTTACCTCTCCAACTTATTCAGCTGCAGAAATTGGAGAGGTAAAAAAAGCCAAAGCGCGCTGCACTCAATATGCTGAACCTCCTAAGAGAGAGTCTGGTATCAAAATTCAAGAGAAAGATGTAACACTAGCAGTAAGTACTGCTTTAGAACAAATGAAAAAAGATAAGGCAATTTAATTAAGGAGGGAAAATAAAAGTATGAAAGCATTATTGTTCATGGAAACAGATGGGGAAAAAGTACTAGGTGGAAGCCTTGAATTGATTAGTGCAGCTAAGGCATTAGATGCAGAAGGAACAGTTCTTATTGTAGGCAGCCGAGCTGCTGCAGATATGGTAGCTGCTTTTGGAGTTCCTGTTATTTGTATAGACACTGCTTCAGATTGTGATACGGTTACAGCAGTATTGGCAGAAGTTGTTAAGGAACAAAATCCAGAGATCGTTTTATTAGCAAATACAGCGCTAGCTAAAGATATTGCACCACGTATTTCAGGACGTATGGGTTTAGGCTGTGTAAGTGATGTAATAGGAATGAGTAAAACTGATGGTAAAGTTATATATACTAGACCAGCTTATGGTGGTACAGTCTTAGAAAATATCGAAATAGAAGGCACAGCAGTAGTTACAGTTAGAAGTGGAAGTTTTCCAAAACCTGAAGAAGGCTCTAAGGCAGCTATTACAGAGCAAAAAGTAGAAATTCCAGCAGATGCTATTAAGGCAAAAATTATTGATAAGGTAAAGGACATTTGTGAAGCTGTTAACTTGGAGGAAGCAGAAATTATTGTTTCTGGTGGTCGTGGAATGGGAAATGCAGAAAACTTCAAACTTGTTGAAGAATTAGCAAATGTACTTGGCGGCGTGGTAGGTGCCACAAGACCACCAATTGAAGATGGGTGGATTTGTCGTTCACATCAAGTTGGACAATCAGGAAAGATTGTATCACCAAAACTTTATATTGCATGTGGAATTTCTGGAGCAACTCAGCATACATCGGGTATGTCAGGTTCTAATTATATTGTGGCAATTAATAAAGATGAAGAAGCTCCAATTTTTGAAATTGCCGATGTAGGTATAGTTGGAAGTGTAACCGAAATTCTTCCAGTTATGATTGAGGAAATGAAGAAAGCAAAAGAAGAAGCAAAGTAAAATTTTACACTTAGACAGCTATTGAAAAAGCATTTTGAACCCTATTCTAAACCCCATTACAAATCACATAAGTAAAGATAGTATCAAATAATAAGGGAAAAATTATATGATTAAAAAGGTAATGCCTAATTAAAAATGGTATCACCATAAAAATAAAAAATACGAATAAGGGGAATAAAAAATGTTATTTTTAAAGTTTTTAATAGCGATATTACCGATTGTTTGGCTTATGGTTGCATTGAGCAAGTTAAAAATGCCAGCTCATAAAGCCACTTCTATTGCACTTGTTCTTACAGTAATTTTAGCTGTTGGTTTCTGGAAACTGAATGCAGTTTATGCTGCCTCAGCGGTAGTAGAAGGAATACTCAATGCTTTGTGGCCAATTTGTTTAGTTATTGTTGCAGCTTTGTTTGCTTATAATTTGACTTTGCGTACAGGCGCAATGGAATCCATAAAAACAATGCTAGCAGGAGTTTCTATTGACAAAAGAGTTTTGATATTAATTATCGGATGGGGATTTGGCAATTTTATGGAAGGAATGGCAGGGTTCGGCACAGCGGTTGCTATTCCAGCATCTATGCTGGCTGGTCTTGGATTAAATCCATTTGCAGCAGTTATAGCATGCTTGGTTGCTAACAGTACTCCAACTGCATTTGGATCAGTGGGAATACCTCTGGTAACATCTTCAGCAATAACAGGAATTGCATCTCATACACTAGGAGCAAACACAGTATTAATTGAAGTAATTCTTAGTTTCATAAGTCCGTTTATCATGGTGTGTATTATAGGAGGCGGAATAAAGGCCTTAAAAGGAGCATTTCTTATTACATTAATTGCTGCGCTATCATTTGTAGTGCCTTGGTATATTACAGCGACAGTAGTTGGAGCAGAATTGCCAGATATAGTAGGTTCTATTTGTTGTATGATATGTACGGTTATTGCGGCAAAAGTGCTGAATAAAAAACCTCAAGATGAATATTGCATTGAAGCTCAAGATAAAAAAGAAGAGGAAGCTTTGACATTTGGTAAAGCATTACAAGCATGGTGTCCATTTATTTTAATATTCATAATGTTACTGTTTACATCAACTTTATTTCCATCAATTAATCATTTGATTGCAAAATACAAAAGCGTTGCTGTCGTATATGCTGGTAAAGGCGGAGGTAAACTGACTTTTAGTTGGATTAATACACCAGGTGTTATTATTTTTGTTGCTGCAATTATAGGTGGCTTTGTTCAAGGTGCAAAAGTATCAGCAATGTTAGAGGTATTAATTTCTACATTAAAAGCAAACTGGAAAACAATTGTTACAATTTGCTGTGTTATGGCAGTAGCAAAATTAATGGGTTATAGTGGAATGATTTCAGATATTGCAAAACTTTTAGTTGTTGTTACAGGCGGGGCATATCCATTAATCGCTCCATTAATTGGATCTATCGGAGGATTTGTTACAGGTTCGGGTACATCAACAAGTGTTTTATTTGGAGGATTACAGGCACAGACAGCAAAAAATCTTGCTCTTTCTCCAGCATGGATGGTAGCAGGAAATGTTTTGGGAGCAGGTATCGGAAAAATGATTTGTCCTCAAAGTATTGCAATTGGTGCAAGTGCTATTGGCAAATCCGGCTCTGAAAGCAAGATTCTGGGAAGTGTGTTTAAATATTATGTGTTATATGTAGTTATCGGCGGCATAATATGTTTTTTAGGAACATTATTTTAAGGAACATTACCAGATAAGAAAAAAGTTAGAAAGGAATGACTATTATGGCTCAGTATAATCAATTGACAG
>NZ_JAEEGC010000226.1 GCF_019207025.1 Clostridium thailandense
TGCAGCTCAGAGTTTAGCCGTCGCAAAAGATTTAAAATTTGATATGAGCAAGGTAAATGTAAATGGTGGAGCTATTGCTCTTGGTCATCCAGTTGGATGCTCTGGTGCTAGAATATTAACTACTTTACTTTATGAAATGCAAAAAAGAGATGCAAAGAAAGGCTTAGCAACTCTTTGCATAGGTGGTGGAATGGGTACTGCTATGATAGTTGAAAGATAAAATCATTAGGGTAGTAACTATAGATGTCCACGGCCGACATTTAACTTATACTCCGGCATATGTTGCCAAACTTCAGCACGATAAAAATTTTTAATTATTCTAAAGCTCAGTATTTAAGCGATTCACACAAAATCTTTGATTTTGTGTGAATCGCTTACTCATCTGACGTAAGGAAGAGGAGTTTCATATATTTCTAAGAAACTTTTATAAACTCGTACCTCAGACATATAAAAGCTTCTAAGATTTTCTAAAATACTTCGCTAAGAATAATAAAAAAATTTTTATATGTGCTTTCATTTTTGGAAACACATCCCTGCGTATAAGTTAAATGTCTGGTTTGGGTATCTATAAAGAAATATATTTGACTGTGCACCGATAGTGGGCATGAATCTAAAATTCTTTAGATAACTATATAATTAAGTTTAATTAGCAGTATTTTATGTAAGTTTTATAAAATAAATAAAGGGTCTGTCGTACTTAGATAAGTGCGACAGACCCTTTATTTTTGCGTTACAGATATAAAGGAGAAATTGTACTAAGAAAAGTCTCTACCCTTTGAGAAATTTTTGGTATTAAATTCTATTGACAATGCAGTGATTTATGATTTACAGAAAAAAATAAAGGTTGAAGATTTGTCATCTTATGCATATGATGGAGTTGTTGAATGATATTTTGAAGTAGATAAATATTCAGTAGAAATAAAGTATAAGATATATAGATATGAGAGTTGAAAATTGTAAACGAAGAAGTTCAGTAAAATGTGGTGCGATTCACCTCATTTTTGCTTTATTAAGAAAGTTATTAGGATTTGTGATACCTATTTCACCACAGACTATTGTTGAGTAATGCATGTAAGGTTTTGCAGGTGAAGAAGATTTATTGTATGATAACAATAAGATGAACATTAATATGAAAGAGGGAAATTTATGAGCAAAGAAAAAGAAATATTAATGACCTTTGACAAGGAGAAATTATCAGATTTAATAATTTATTTGATGGAGAGACTTGAAGAAAAAGAAAAAATTCAATTCATATCAAAATATATTAATCTTAAATTGGCTTTAGAAAGTGTTGGTGCAGGGCATACTTCAAAGTTTTTAATGGAAGTAAAAAATTTTTGTGAAAGTTGTCTTAATGGCGATTTACATGTAGAATCTACATATAATGAATATTGGGATAGTTATGACGAAGAAATATTTGATGATTGTCAGTGGGCTAAAGATTTTGCTAAATATTTAAATATAACACTAATGCATTCTAGAAATGGAGATTATGATATTGCCTTTAGAGCCTTTGAAGATCTTCTAAATTGTATTTATGAAGCCAGCTCTGATGAGGAAATATTAGGAACTGATTTGCCAGAAGATTATATAGCAGTTGATTGGAATGATGTTTTTGATCAATACTATTTATGTATAAAAAAATGTATAGAAGATAAAGTAGAACTGGCAAATGAGGCTTTTGAAATGTGGCTGCGTTTTGGGGAGAGATGTACAGCGCATATGATTAATTATATAGGAGATTTATCATCCATAGAAAAAGTAATAAGGGAAAAGATTCAGGAATTTGATAACTGGATTTTACAAAACGCAGCTTTTAAACTTCTTAAGGGTTTTTATGAAAAATATAACAGTAAATTCGATGCTGTAAAACTTGCAGAAAGTTTTGTTGTATACAATTCAAACTTTTATCTTGAGGTGGTAGATGCCTATGTCCATATTGAAAACTGGGAGAAGGCAGTGGAGAATATTAATGTAGCAATTTCTAAAGTTCCAGTAGAATTTATACAAAAATCTTTAAAAGAAACTCTTATTGATTGTTATGAAAATTTGAATAAAATCCCAGAGGCTTTTGAAGTTGCAAAGAAGTTGTTTTATAATAATCCTTCCTATGATTATTATAAGAAAGCACGTGTCTTAGCAAATAAAATTGATGCTTTAGATATATTTGTTAATGAAGCAATTAAAATTATATCTACCAAAAAGCGTTATAATGTAGAAAGTGTATTAATAAGAATTTTTTCTTATGAAGGGTTAATAGAAGAACTTATAGAATCTGTTGAAATATCCTATGGTGGTTCTAGATATGAATATTTGAAATATGGTTTAAAGGCATTGGTTTATCGTGGGTTAAAGGATGAGAATATAGAACTTGAAGATCTTAGGGACTTTATAGAAAATATAAAATTATGTGAAGATGAAGGCATTACGGATATAGAAAATTCTTCAGAGGATTTTAATAAAAGAGATCTATATTTGAGTTCTGCTGGTAGTATGCTTAAGGGAATGATTAGTTTACATATAGATGCTGCAAAAAGAACGAGGTATGAGAAAGCAGCTTATTATTGCGGAGTATTAAAGGATATATATACTTTTTTAGAAAGAGAAGAAGAATTTAATACATATTATGACAATATAATGAATTTGAATAGAAGAAGAACAGCATTAAAAGACGAAATGAAGAAAAGGATTGGAAGATAGTGTATAAAAATTTATAAATAAACACAGCTAGCACTCAACATATCCCCAAGTATAGGTTGAGTGCTAGCTACCTTTATATATAAAAATACATTTTGAGATTTGGAATTATAATAATTTTAAATAAAGTCCAGAAGTTTTAGATTAAACACATTCTCATCTATAATTCTTTCCATTGAAGGAGATAGAACTTCTACAAAAACCATCTCAATAAGAAATTGAACCTTTCCACTAATAAAATGGCTGGTGTGTGCTACAGCGGAATTAAGTCTGCTTCCAATGCTTATATGAAAATGAGGCAGTATTTTTTCTGTTTCTTTGTCATATGCAATTGTGCCGCAGCCAAAGGTTTCTACATTTTCAAAGTATGCTTTTGAATTTAGCATAGGTGCTTCAGGATGTTCTGTTTTAGAACAGGTAGCAACTATAGTTATTTCACTAAAATCTCCAGAAAAGAATGGAACATAACCTTGCTTTATATTATTTACCTTGCAAAATTCTTCAAGTTCAGCCATAAAGTCTTTTCCATGTTCAAATCTGATTCCAAAAGTCCTTCCTATTTTTAACTCTGCAGATATCATTAATTATCACTCCCTATTATGTATTTTATACAATTTTACACATGCAGCTATAAAAGTATTATACTATTATTAATCAACTGAAAATAGTATATTTTGTAATCGGTAAGGATGCACTAGTGGTTTGTATAGACATCCACGGCCGAAAGTAGGCTTACACTCCGGTATATGTTTCCAAGCTTCGGCACTATAAAAACTTTTTGTCAATCTAAAGCTCAACATTTTGAAAATCTAAGAATCGTTTATAAACTCGTGCCTCAAACATATAAATGATTCTAAGATTTTCTAAAACGTTTCGCTAAGATTGACTAAAAAGTTTTTATATGTGTCTTCAGCTTTGGAAACATATACCTGCGTATAAGTCTTTTCTGGTGTGGATGTCTATATTGTTTGCACCCATCAAAAGAGTTACTTTGAAGAGAAAAAAGAAAATTGTTAAATAAAGTAAAACTATGGTAGAATATAGTATAGTTATAAGTGTATGAAAAAGAAATATAATGTGACTGATACATGTATACCTAGAATGTGGAGTTTTGAGGAGATAGAAATGAAAATTTTATAGGGGGGTTTATGTAAAGTATGTATGAATTTTTATTTGTAATTTATACGGTTGGATTAGTTTTTGCAATAATATGTCTTATTGCTACTTACGCTCAGAAACCTTCAAAGCAACAAAATATAATGTTCATGATTTCTATTTATGCCTTAATAATATCAATGGGATATTGGTTTTCTATACAGTCAAAAAGCTTAGAAGCATCAATAATTGCATATAAGATTATCTATTTCGGAGCCAGTTCAATAACTTATATATTTTTTTTGTTTTTCATAAGTTTTTATGATTTGAAAAACCCTAAATGGATTAAATGTTTTTTTGTCATAGTTTGTAGTGTGTTGACTTTTTCTACACTTTTTATGGATAAGATAAAAGTTTTTTATACAAGTTATGAATTGACTTTTGTAAACAATATACCTGTTTTGATAAAAAAATATGGCTTTATGCATACAGTGTATGTGTTTATGAATTACACACTTCTAATCAGTATGAGTGTAATTGTTATTTATCAAGCTAAAAAATATAAGCATAGAAGTAAGATGTTGCTAGAGGATATACTTTTATTGAGTTTACCTTCAATTCCATTAATGCAATATGGGGTTTCAAAGTTGTTTCCAATAAAAATGGATTTAAACTCCATAGGCATCTTAATATCAGAGATTTTACTTTTGGTACTTATTTATAAAATGAAAATTTATGATATAAATGATACAGCTCGTGAATTTATTATAAATTCCATAGCAGATGCTGTTGTGGTTATTGATAAAGATAAAATTTATAAAGGTGCAAATAAAAAGGCCAAAGAGCTTTTTCTTGAGCTTGATAAAGCACTTCCCAATGTACCGCTGGAAGATATATCGAAATATCTTTTTAAGGTTCTAAATACTGAAAAACTCACTAAGATTAAATATGATAATAGAGAGTATGAAACAAGTGTTGAAAAAATAGTAAAAGGTAACGAACTCCAAGGTTTTGTTATTCTTCACACTGATATAACCGAAAGTGAAGAGAGTAAAAGGCTGCTGGAAGATTATCAAAAAAATTTGGAAATAGAGGTTGCTGAAAAAACAGCAAAGCTTGTTTCCATACAAGAACAGATTATTATTAGCTTTGCCAATATAATTGAAAGTCGTGATTTAATTACAGGTGAACATGTATGGCGAACTGAAATGTATGTAAAGAAAATAACAGAAGAGTTGATTAAATCAGGATACTATTCGGGTGAAGTGAACAAAAACTTTAAAAACTATTTATATGCTGTTTCAGCACTTCATGATATCGGTAAAATAGCTGTGCCTGATAGCATATTGAATAAACCTGGGAAGCTTAATGATGAAGAGTATGCTATTATGAAGACACATACTGAAAAGGGTGGAGAGATTCTGAAAAAAGCTTTTATAATGATAGAGGACGAAAATTATTTAAATATGGCGTACGATATAGCTGTTTATCATCATGAAAAATGGAGTGGACAAGGATATCCAAAGGGACTTAAAGGCTATGAAATTCCGCTATGTGCAAGAATAATGGCAATTGCAGATGTGTTTGACGCTTTGATATCAACTAGAGCTTATAAAGCAGCATATAGCTTTGAAGAATCACTAAGTATAATACGTGAGGAAAAGGGCAAATCCTTCGACCCTATACTTGTGGATTTGTTTTTGAAAGTAAGTCCAGAAATTGAGAAGCTTGCAGCAGAGATAAAATTAGGCATGCACTAATAGCAAATTTTTGTATCAGTTTTAATTTTTGTTCTATAATCAGGGTTATTTTTGAGTACTTAAATATTCATGATCTGTCATGATTCCAGCAGCAATGCAGGCCTGAAGTCCAGATCCTAAAGTATCAGGCATATGTCCTTGTAATGATTTTTTTGCCTTAATCTATATTCGTCAATATTCCAATTGCAGTGTTGTTAATCTCAATATAGATTGGGATAATTCAGGTGATTCAGTAGAACGTCGATTTGAACACACTCACTTTGAATTATTTATAAACCAGCCTTATGAGTGTAGATTTACAAGCGGGACAGGTGGAGACGGACATACCAATTACAGCTTTATTGTATCACCGCCATTACCTGACAACGTATCTGGAATTGAGTTGATTTTTAAAATTCTTCAAGTTTAAAAGAAAATCGTAACAACCTAGAAATATAGTAGTTCAAAGGTCATAGACAAGTTTAGTAAAATTTTATAAAGATTTATTATACAAAAGGTTAGAGTAAATGTGTTATAGTAGATGTAAAAGTTTATATAATAAGATTTTTGAGTTAGTACAATTAAGAGACAGTTTGGTAGTTTAGTTGATAATTTTTTCAACTGAGATTCCAGACTGTTTTTTGCATTTGTTGAAATCCCCAAGATTTTCCGAAGTGGACTTGGCATAGTACTCAAAATATTCGATTGATTTTAGTTAACAATTTATAAATTATGTTAACTAAAATAAAAAGTAAACTATTAAAAAACAAACTTATTTTAAATTATTGATAGATATACTAGTTTAACACTCGAAATATTAAGTGTAGAGAACAAATAAGTGCAAGCTTGCTTTAGAAAGAAGGTTAAATCTGAGATATGAAAATATAGAAGATTTAGTTTAATGATATAGAAAGAAAAAACCTAAAATCTAAGTTTTTTAGAAAATCCATTAACAATAAGAAGACTTACAAAAGAAATATAGCATTAGCAGCTGCAGTGGTTTTAGTGATAACCGCAGGAATAGTAGGTAGTAATGCTGAAGTATATGCAACTAGGGTAAGTAATATTATTGGCAGAGATATAGGTAGTTTATTAGGAATAGAAAAAAATTTAGATGAATATAAGACTGTGGTAAATAAAACTGTAACCGACAAGGGGATAACGATGAAACTAAATGAAGTCATATTAGATGGAAATGAGCTGACTGTTTCTTATGATGTAAGTTCTAATGAAAAATTAAAAGAATACAGCTCATGGATGCCCTTTAACACTATTTATCTAAATGGCAAAAAAGCAAGTAATGCAGCTGGTGGAAGTGCTAGAAATATTGATGAATACACTACAGAGGAAGTAATGACCTATACTTTGGATAAAGTAGATTTAAGTGGAGATTTAAATGTAAAAATTTTATGTGATACTATTAGATTAGGTGATATAGAAAAAAAGGGACTATGGAGTTTTGAGTTTAAAACTAATGGCAATCAGTTAAAAACTGACACTAAGGAAATGACACTTAATAATAAATTTATGCTTGAAAATGGTAAAGAATATACTTTAACCAAGTATATAGATAATGCACTTAGTCAAAAAATTTATGCTTCAGCTCAGGAAACTAATTTAAAAACAAAATCAGCATATGCTATAGAGTTAAGAGGAACTGATGATTTAGGTAATAAAGTTTCCTTTTATATGAGCTATGATGCAAAAAATGAAGCACTATTTAAAACAGGAAAGATTAATGAAAAGGCTAAGACGTTAACACTAACTCCATACGCAGCTAAATATCCAGAAAAAAGTGGCAAGATGGATGGTGAATATAAAAAAGTAGGGGAGAAGTTCATTATAGATTTATCTAAACTTAAATAATGGTTTCACATATTTTTCTTGATTAATACTTGGCATAGATGCGTTAATCAAAAGATTTATAGCTAGCAGGGATGTAGACGCCTTTATGAATGTTATTTCTTGGGGTAAGTGGAATGGATTTGATAGTCTCGTCGATGATGTTTAGAAAGTTTGGCATTCGGTATAATCCGTTTAAATTTATTCCATTCATTTTAGGTTTAGCATAATTTACTATAGATACAGCATATAAAATAATTCCTAAATTATATATTCCTAAACCTATGCATATTTAATACATTAAAACTATAATCAATTAATGCCCGTGTCATTTCTGTTGCATAACCTTTACCCCAATCTTTTTTTAATAGCAACCAACCAATCATTGCTGTATCAGTTTCATAATCTAAGTTAATTCTGGAACGACCAATTTTTTCCTGATTATATTTTAAAATTACTGCCATTTCAAAATTCACTTGTGGTTTTTCTTCCCAATCACATACAAATTTATTTAAATGCTTTTGAGATTTCTCTACATTCATGACATCATTTGGCATATATCTTATTGTTTCTTCATTAGAATAAAGAATCATAAAAATTCGTGATATTAGAAGGACTTATTTTGCTCTAACCAGATTAAACTATTATGAGCAGGAGGATTAAAAATCAATAGGCTCTAATTATATAGTTGACAATTACTATATTATATTAACTATATAAAAAGTAAACTCCACACATCAAATCTAAATTTAACTCATTAAATATCTATCTTTATTAATAGAAACCAAATAGCAATTCTAAAAAAATGATTTATGTTTATTGAAAAAATAACCATCTAAAGTCATATAACTATGCTACAATTATAATTAGCTAAGTAAAAATAGTAAGATAGTATTCACTTAGTATCAGTATTCGGTGGAGAGAAGGGTTCAGTAAAATGCCAAATAGTCAATTGATTACTTATCAAGTTGAAGCATGGGATACACTTCAGCACCTTTTTAAAGTTAAAAATATCAATGATCATACATTGCATTTTGTAGCAACGCTTGCAGAAAAGCTTGATTTAGAACGTTTAAAAAAAGCAGTAAACCTTTCAGCAAATGCATTTCCGCTGATTAGAAGTAGTTTCAATGAAACAGAAAATCAGGCGTACTGGGAAGATAAAGGATATACAGCAGAGGATATGGTGAAACTTCTAGAAACATCAAATACAGATAAAAATGTTACTGAATTTATCTGTAAAGAAATCGATGCTCTAAATGGTCCACAGCTTAAGATTGGAGTTATTCGAGATGAAAAAAATGATACGATCTGTGTTCTAATTAATCATATGTTATGCGATGCTGCTGGATTTAAAGAGTATCTTTATATGCTCAGTTACATTTACACAAATATGAAAGAGAACCTAAGTTTTCTTCCAGCACCAATGGGTAATAGAAGGATAAGTCAAATATTGAAGACATTTTCAGTACGTGATAAATTAAAAATAATGTTTAGTAAAAATGATATGCTTTCGCTTGATCCAGCTAAGTTCGAACTTGAAGGTGATCTTAGCAATCCTTTTATTGAGATTCGAAGGATTTCAAAAGAGCATTTTTGTCAAATTAAAGCTTATGCTAAAAAGCATAATGCTACTGTGAATGATGTTATTCTTACAGCTTACCTGCGTGTCCTTTTTCAAATATTTCACCGTGTGGTTACAATAACTTGTACGGTAGACCTGAGAAAATATCTTCCGAATCGCAGAGTAGATGGTATTTGTAATTTATGTACTAATCTTACCTGCAGCATAGGTTCAGAACTTGGAACAGAATTTGATAAAACCCTTCTTAAGGTAAAAAAGACGATGGATAAAGAAAAATCAAATATTGCCTGCGTTAAAAGTATCAATATATTGGAAAAGCTCTTTGATGTATTACCTTATAAATTGGCAAGAGACATTATAAAAAAGAGATTCACTAATCCGTTCATTGCATTTACTAATATCGGAATACTCGATAAGACACGACTTGTCTTTGGAGAAGTTGAAATTACTAAAGCATATATGACCGGTTCAATCAAATATAGTCCTTATTTTCAGCTAGCTATCTCAACATTTGATGATCAGGCAACACTTAGTGTAAATCTTTATGGAACGCAATCTGACAGAAATACAATATCATTATTTTTGGATAAATTTGTTCAAGAATTAAATAAGTAGGCTTTATAAAAGATAAATATTATAAATAATAATTCAATTGAAAGAAGGTAGAAAACATGTCAAGTCCGTATAAAGAAATTGATGAAAAAAATTGGAAACGAAGATTACATTGCAAGATATTCAGAGACAGTGTTGAACCATCATTTTGTGTCACTTTTGAATTGGACATCACTAATTTCTTGAGAAAGATAAAAGAAAAGAAGTTTTCATTTACAATGTCACTTATTTATGCCGCTTCTAAATGTGCAAATGATATAGAAGAATTTAGATATCGTTTTGTAGATGGAAAAGTAGTAATTTTTGACCGAATAGATACTGCCTTTACTTATTTAGATAAAGAAACAGAATTATTTAAAGTTGTTAATGTTGAGATGAAAGACACATTAGAGCAATATGTGATCACAGCTAAAAAAGCGGCTGTAAATCAAAAAGAATATTTCACAGGTCCATTAGGCAATGATGTATTTCAATTTTCACCGTTGCCATGGATATCATATACACATATTTCACATACGAACTCTGGTAAAAAGGACAATGCAACACCGTTGTTTGATTGGGGAAAGTATTTTGAAAAAGACGGAAAAATAATTCTCCCATTTTCTGTGCAGGTTCATCATTCTTTTATTGATGGAATACATATTGGAAAGTTAGCAGATTCACTGCAAAATTATTTGAACGAATATTAAGTGAAATTCTAATTTAAGGTTTAATGAAATATCTTAGGGAATCAATAGCATTATAGTTTATAAGCAGAATGAATAATAAAGTTAATATATATAGTAGGAGGCTTTGTATATGGAATATAAAAATCTAACCGGAACAGGTTTAATTGTATCAAGGGTTTGCCTTGGGACAATGACATTTGGTGGACAGATAAACGAGCAGGAAGGCATTAAAGTTGTTAAGTATGCATTAGACAATGGAATTAACTTTATAGACACAGCAGACATTTATAGTGGGGGACATAGTGAAATGATTTTGGGTAAAGCCCTTAAAGGGTGCAGAGAAAATGTAATTCTAGCAAGCAAGGTTGGAGGTCCATCGGGATCAGATCCTAATGGAAAGGGACTTAGCAGAAAACATATTATCGAATCTGTTGAGAGGAGCTTAAAACGATTAGATACAGACTACCTGGATGTTTATTATATGCATGCGCCTGATGCACTAACTCCCTTTGAAGAAACAATGGAAGCAATGACTTCTCTTGTAAGATCAGGGAAAGTTCGTTATATTGGAATCAGTAATTTTGCTGCATGGCAACTAATGGATGCCTTATGGATTTGTGATAAACGTAATTGGATAGCTCCAAGTATAACAGAGAGTGTTTATAATTTAATTACAAGAGGCATAGAATCAGAACTAGTACCTTGTATTAAAAAAAATAAAGTAGGCCTAGTTATATATAATCCAATAGCAGGAGGATTACTTTCCGGTAAGCATAAAAAGGAAAATCCTGCTAAAAATTCGCGCTTTTCCGATTTAGGTGGATATTATCAAAGATATTGGAATGAAGACAGTTTTGAAGCAATTGGGAAGTTGACACAGATTGGACAAAGACATGAAATTAAGTTGCTTGAGCTTGCATTACGTTGGTGTATTTCTTATAGCTATGTGGACAGTGTAATTATTGGAGTAAGCCATTTGGAGCATTTGAAACAAAATTTAGCATATCTAGAAAAAGGTCAGCTCTCTGATGAAATTCTTTGCCAATGTGATGAAGTCTGGAAAGAGTTGTGTGGCAACAGATTTTCATATCATCATAGTCTATAAGGGCTTATAATACAAGGAGTATGTAAATGAAAATTAAAAGAAGCAAATATGATACTATCATTAATTTTTTGAGTTTGTTATGTTTAATTGGAACAGCTAGTATTTTGATTATTTCATGGAAAACAATTCCCAATGAAATACCAGGACATTATAATGCTGTTGGTAATATTGATAAAATTACAAATAAAAATTCCTTGATTGTGCTTTTTGCCGTTGGATGGATTATGTTCATTGGAGTATCTTTCATAGAAAGATTTCCGCAAATATGGAATACGGGAATACAAGTAACTGAGCAAAATAAAGAAAGAGTGTATAGAATTTTAAAAAACATGATAGGAACTGTAAAACTATTAGTAGTCTTAGTATTCTCGTATTTGACATTGCACTCAATTACAGGAAAGAATCTATCGCCTCTATTCTTACCAATCTTTTTAGTTCTAATGTTCGGATCCATTACAGTATTTATCTTTCAACTATTGAAAGATAAATAGTATGTTTCCAAGCTTCAGCAAAATTGAATTCTGTGGTGTTTTTTCGTTGTACTTCCAAGGTAATATTTAGTTATAATGCTGCCAAATGATTTGATCTAGCATCTAAAAAATATCGGTCCATATTTTTTTAGAAAATCTAGTAAAGTTCACAATAATGTAATAAATATGAAATAATATTGTAATAATTACTGCTTATAATAATAAGTGTACTAAGGAAATAAACCTTAGAGAAAAAATATAATAAGTCCCCCTTATCATAGATATATTTTGAGAATAAGCTCTAATACGATCCCCATTGGCGCTTATTTTCAAAATACAATTAATTTATATTATGTAAGATTAGATAAAAAATTAATAGCTATTTAGTACAGTGGCCATAATAGGATACCCAAA
Source organism: Clostridium thailandense (assembly GCF_019207025.1). Lineage (GTDB taxonomy): Bacteria > Bacillota > Clostridia > Clostridiales > Clostridiaceae > Clostridium_AM > Clostridium_AM thailandense. The sequence continues at coordinate 12,228 of NZ_JAEEGC010000226.1, forward strand.
AAAATAGGGTGTCCTTTATTATATAAAAAAACAAACACAAAGTAATTGAAAATTTAGAAAATATAGAATATAATAAAAATAATAAAGATTATTATAAGAAAAGTAAAATTATGTAAGGAGGTATAGCCATGAAAAATACACAAGAATATGAATATTTAATTAGTGAAATCGACAAAATGAGAAAGCGCATGTATGATGCCATTGAAAGGGGATTAAGCCTAACCGATGTTGAAGTGGTTGAAGTAAGTCAAAGGCTAGATTCCTTATTAAATGATTATAATAAAAGTGTACAAGCTGCTTAGATGAGCCAAAATAAGTATAATATTAGAGCAATTTTTAGTATATCTTAATAAAAGTCGATATAACAAAGTTTTTATATAAAGGAAGTGTTACATATGGGAAATAAAAAATATAAATATATAAAAGAGTTAATGGAAAAATATAATGTGCAAAGTGCAATAAATTTATATAGAACGATGACAAGTAAAGAATATAGTAAATTAATAGAACTACAATTAAATATAGTTAGAGAGTATAATAAATTAATAAAATTGTAATTTAATATAGTTAAAGAAGCCATTATTTAGGCTTCTTTTTGTTTGTGAAAGTATTGTAAAAATTCAATGTATAAGATGAAATAGATCTTAAAGACCTCCTTTGACTTTATCTTCTCACCCCTAAATGCTGTATCAATATTAGCAACAACTGAATATAATAGAGTAAAGGATAACGATTATTAAATAATACTATCGTAAATTTTTGTAATAAAACATACAATTATTAAAATTTCTAAGGAGGTATTTCTATGTTATCTGCAAGTTTGGTGTTAGTTTATTTAGTTACTATACTTATCACTTATGCTCTTTGCAAGATTTCAGATGAAGCAGATAAATCATTAGAGGAGATGAGACTTAGGAATATATATAGTGAAATGGAAAATAAAGAATAGGTAATTATATTAGTTTAATGCCTCGATAAATCTAGATGTTTTTATTAATTTACAAGTTATTAATAAAAATGAAATAATAAAGTAACAACTATGTAATAATATTGTAACAATTACTGTTTATAATAGTAATTGTCCTAAGGAATTAGACCTTAGAGGAAAAATAGAAAATATAATAAATCCCCTTTATTATAAATATATTTAGAAAAATAAGCACT